>CAZKWM010000117.1:4686-7681 GCA_964556405.1 uncultured Methanotrichaceae archaeon
AGTCATATTTATTTCACATCTATTCGGGCATGGCATATCAGATTATGGCGCTGGTCTTCTTGTACTCATACTCGCTGAAGAGGACCTTGTAATCTTTAATCCCTGAGGCCTTCGATAGCTCCAAGGCTACCTTTAGGGCCTCCTCCTTGGTCCTGAAATGGACTACCGTGTAGAGGTTGTAGGGCCACTCCTGGCAGGAAGCCCTCTCGTAGCAATGAGTGACCGATTCATTGGATGCAAGGATCTTTCCCACGATCTCCACATCCTCCTCAGGGACCCTCCAGGCGATCATGGCATTGGCCAAAATTCCAAGGGCCCGGTGACCTATGGTGGCGGAAAACCTCCTTATCATCCCTTCCTTTTCCAGAGCTTTCAGCCTTGAGATCACTTCCTCCTCCGGGACTCCCACCTTCGCTCCCAGGGCGGCATAGGGCCGCTCAACTAAGTCTATGCCCTCCTGGGCAGCCTTCAGAAGCTTCAGATTCACATCATCCATCAGTTCCAGCCTCCGTGGTCCTGGAAGGGATACCTGTCCTGGCCCGATGTCATGATCTTCCTGGGATCCCTTCCTGGGTTACCTGAAACGTCGTGATCGCTCCAGTAGTTGCCTCCGACCTTGGGACCTGCGTCCCAGTGGTTCTTTCCATTGTCCAGGGCATTATCGTAGCTGTTGTCTCTTAGGATATTATGGTATATCCAGTTCTCCTGGCAGTCCACCATGTTGATCCCCGAGACTTCATTGCCCATGAAGATGTTCTCCGTTACATTGCAGCCGGAGGAGGCGCTCATCCTCAGGCCGTGGTGGGTGTTGAAGCTGAGGTCGTTGCCCTTGAGGGCAACCCTCTTGGAGGATTGGAGAAAGAGGCCCTGGCCGTTGTAGTAAGCTTTGTTTTTGGTCATCTCCGCCCCCGAGAGCTGCTCCAGTTCCAGGCCGCTCTGCTTATTAGAGGTGGCGTTGTTTCCCTCCAGGATGCAGGCGTTGGAGCCGATTACGCTCAAGCCTACATCGTTATAGCAGAGGGTGTTTCCAGTCAAGGATGCCATGTGGGAGGTGGTCAGGGATATCCCCGATTTCTGGTTTCTCTCCATGGTGCAGCCGATGGCCTGACAGAGCCTGGAGTTGATGAGGGATAGGCCCTCCTGACAGGACTCCCCCTTCAGGTCGTCCAGCTTCATTCTCAGGGATTCGTACAACCTAAAGCCGCTCTCATGGCAGTTTTTGGCAGCATCATCCTGGAAGAGGCAGTCCGAAGACCTCAGGGTGGAGATACCAAGCTTGCATCTATCTGAGGTGCACCTCACCACAGAACACTCTTTGGCCTCCAGAAGGAAGGCCCCCATCTCGTTTCTGGAAAGGGTGCAGTTGTCAAGGTTGCACTGTGAAGAGTTAACCATGATGATTCCGGCGCTGTTGTTATACAGGGCCTGATCAGAGGCCGAGACATTTTTGCAGTTGACCAAAGCGATGAATCCACAGCCCTGGGGGACCTTCTGGTCGCTTACACCCACCAGGTAGCAGATGGGCCTTCCGTCCACGATATTGGACTGGTCTATCTCCTGGACGAAGTCTATGGGATCTATGCCGCTCTTCAGGGCCTTGGAGACCTCGCCGGCACCCACCCTGAAGTTGTAGCTGTTGGACCTCATGGTGTTGTTGGTCATGACGTTGCTCGGCGCCCCCCTCAGGGATATGCCATAGGTTCCAGCCTCCGCCAGGTTGGAGGTCAGATTGTTGCTGCTGGAGGAAGACAACAGTATGCCGTTGCCACTGTCCTGGAGGTAGTTGAAGTAAATCTCATTTCGGTAAGAGCTATCGACATATATCCCTGCCCTCTCATTTCTTGTGCAGGTGTTCTTCTTCAGTGTGTTCTCCCATGAGCTTCGCAGGCTTATGCCTAGCTTGCTCCCATCCATGCGGTTGTCCTTCAGGATATTCTTATTGGACTCTAAAAGATCTACCCCGCTGGTATAGGACCCTGCTATATCGTTCTTCTCCAAGAGGTTGCCGTGGGCCTTGATTAGAGATACGCCGAATCTCTGCCCTGAGAAGATGTTATTGGTGATGGTGTTGTTATGGGACCAGCTAACCTCTAACCCTGTGACGGACCTTATCTGGCATCCGGTGATTAGGCTTTCTGTGGTGTTGTCGATCCTAGCCCCTACATCGCCGCTGATGGTATCTCTGATAACTTTAGCTTCAGGGCCTTTGATGCTCAGCCCCATCCTGGAGGCCACCTGGCAATCCTGGATGGTGTTGTTCCGCCCTGTGACCTCCACGCCGGCCGAAGCCCCCTGCACATTGCACCCGGTCAGACGATTATCATCGCCCCCTGCCAAGATGCCTGGAGAGGCTCCCTGGACCGTGCAGGCCTTCAGGACGTTTCCTGAGGAGTTCAGGACGATCCCGGGGCCGGAACCTGTGACATCCAAGGAGATGCTTGAGAGGGTACATCCCGGAGCATTAACGATAATCGCACCATGGTCCGTCCCTTCTATCCTTACCTGATCAGACCCTTGAACGGTCAGCTTACGGTCGATGACAGCACCTGAGTACTCCCCCGGCATCACTTTAATGGTATCTCCAGGACTGGCGGCGTTCACGGCCCCTTGGATGGTCTTGGCATCGCCTTTTCCTGAAGGATCTACCACCAGGACCTTGCCCTCTGAAGATGCCAAAAGAAGGGTCGCGAGGAGGAGGAAGAGTGACAGCTTCATCCTGCCAGGAATGGTCTTAGGGTGTATTATCTGTGACGGTAACCTTGGGTCTTAAAGCCTAATATGAGATCAATTTAAATAAGTAAATACCATTATCCCAAGGGCTGCCTTCGGCCTTCCCGAAAGAATAGATATAGATAACTCATTAATGATCGAATAAAACATTGGTTGTTTAGTAACAATCCGCACGGTTTTTAAAGATTCCTGGAAAGATAGAAACATTCAAATTCCCCATGTCTACTTACGTATAGGACGGATGTGAATGGTGGAGCCCTATCGA
>CAZKWM010000118.1:0-7634 GCA_964556405.1 uncultured Methanotrichaceae archaeon
ACAACCAGCTTTCCCGAGCTGAAGATGAGCACCACGACCTTGGGAGTCTTGATCCTGTACACGAGTCCGGGGAACTGCTCTGGCTCGTACTCTATGTTCTCCAGGCCGAGA
The DNA here is from genome assembly GCA_964556405.1 of uncultured Methanotrichaceae archaeon. Taxonomy (GTDB): domain Archaea; phylum Halobacteriota; class Methanosarcinia; order Methanotrichales; family Methanotrichaceae; genus UBA114. The sequence continues at coordinate 112 of CAZKWM010000118.1, forward strand.
CCAAGGGCAATGGCATTCAGATTGAGGTCGGTCTTCAAGTCTGCGCTGGCCACAATGTTCTGAACATGAATCTCGGGCTCCAGGTCGATGTTGTCAAAGCCGATGGACTTGAGGGTCTTGGCCATGTTGGTTATAACTGTTCTAACATCGTCCACATTTTTGGCGCCGGTACATACCACCTTGCCTGAGGTGAAGATGAGAAAGGCGGCCCTTGGCGCCTTGACCCTGTAGACGAGCCCAGGGAACTTTTCTTTATTGTACTCGGCTCCCTCCAGCTCGGCCTCAATCTTTAAGAGGTCGAACTCGTCAGCCAGTTTGGTGGAGGCGACGACGTTCTCTATATTGATAGTGGACTCCATAATCAAGATCTCCTCATATCCTTTATAAACTGGGGGTATATATACTCTGGGTATATAAAGAGTTTTTAAAGGCTTTAATCGGAACTTTTGGCCTTTAATTCGCGATACAAAAACTTTTCGATGGGATGCAGGAGGGATCTGAAAGGGCCCGACTTAACAAGAATAAATGGCGGAGATAAAACGATTTAGCAGATATTGAAATAATATCGGAGAGCCGCCGATGGGATTCGAACCCATGGACTGCTGATCTATCGGGCCAATGAGAGCCTTACGAATCAGCCGCTTTAACCGGGCTAAGCCACGGCGGCTCAAGACTCCTCCCTCTCCCCACAGCTATGGACTTAAAGATTGCGATCAGAGGTCGTAACGTTGCACAGGTCTGGGCTCTTTCGCTGCCTGATCGCTCACTTCAGTCGCCAGCTGGGGCAGGAAGGTTCCTATATCCGTCACCAGACCAATAGCCTGCGCTGAGCCACGGTCCATAAGCTTTGTTACTGTTGAGGGATTTATATCTATGCATATGGTCTTGACGTAGGAGGGCAGGAGGTTTCCGCTGGCTATGGAGTGGAGCATGGTGGCCATCATGATGGTCATGTCCACGTCCCTGAGAGCCTTGTCCATGGCCTCCTTGGCATTGACCGTATCGGTAATGACCTCGGGCAGAGGTCCATCGTCACGTATGGAGCCTGCCAGGATGAAGGGAATCCCTTTCTGTATGCACTCGTACATGATGCCGCCCTTGAGCTTTCCTTCAACTATGGCATTCTTTATGGAGCCGCTGGCCATGATCTCGCTTATGGCGTAGAGATGATTCCTGTGGCCTCCGGAAGTGGCGGTTCCTGTGCAGTCCATGCCTAGGCTCGTGCCGTAGAGCTGGCGCTCGATATCGTGGACGGCCAGGGCGTTTCCGGCCAGCAAGACATCCACGTAGCCTTCTCTGATGAGCTTGGCCAGGGCAGGGCCTGCACCGGTATGAATCAGGGCAGGGCCGCAGACCACGGCGATCTTTCCGCCTTCTTCCTTCGTCCTTATGATCTCCCTGGCCAGCTGCTTAACCGTCTCTCCGCTAGGCCTCTCCGAGGAGACCTCGTTGTTCATGAAGCCAAAGATGGTCTTCTCCCTGGGCCTCTCGGGATGCATAACCTTCACTCCAGAGGTTCCTATCACCACTCTGTCGCCTTTCTTTATGTGGGACATGAGGGTGCACTTAGCCCCACCGCTCTCGTTCACGACAATTGGGCAGTCCATGTGACTATCCTCGACCTGGACCCAGTAGCCGTCGTAGCGAATGAAGGTGGGGTGGTTGGTGGTGGTATAGAACCCCCTGGGGATCACCTTATCCTTAGGGGCAGTGACGAGCTTGGCATCCTCCATCTGGGCAAGCCTCGCTCCCAGGGAATGCAGCTCCAGCATTATTCTATCCAGATGGGCCTCGTCATTGCCAGTGATGGTGATCTGGGCGTAGCTCGGATCGTTCTTCTTCTGTCCTACAGCCAGGGACTTGATCTCGAACTCGCCCCCCATATCCATGATCTTATCCAGGGCTTTGGTTAGGATCTGAGAGTCTATCAAATGGCCTTCTAGCTCTATATCACATATCTCGCTCATAACTTTGCGACCAACCGTTCTCTTTTAAATTTTTCTATCCTTTATCGAATAATCTTGGCAGGGGACCAGTAGAACCGGTCCTCACCACATCTCACCCTCAAGGAGGGCCTGGGTCTTATCGTTTGTGCTCATGACCAGCTTCGCTATCCTTACCAGATAGCCGTCGTCGAAGGGCTCGGGCTGATCGAAGATGGCCTTGGTCCCGCTTCTTCTTAAATGGTACTCAAAGTCCTTGGCAGTCTGGATGCTCTTGACCCTAATCTGGACCTCCTGGACTATCTGCTCTCCCTTCATCTTCCTCTCTATGGTGCCCACCAGGGGCAGAAGAATGCTCTCACCGATTCTTTGAGCCCTCTTTCTTTGCTCATCTTCCGACTCTTTCCACTCCGCGGACTGGAATCCCTCTCTAACCGCCCTCGATACGAAGAAGTCCAGGGCGTAGTCGTTGTAGTACTGGAAGCCCGAGGCAAGGTCGCTGCAATTACTCTCTGAGCAGGTATACTTTATGGAAGGCCGGAGGTTCTCTGGGTCCTTCATCACCACCCCTTCCCGGCCCTTCTTCCCCAGCTGCTTGATGATCCTCGTTATCTCACCATAGGCTCTATTGGGCTTGAACTCGCCAAAGAAGGTCGAGGCCCGGATGCCGAACTCCTCCGAGATCTCCCTGGTCCTGTATACGCCTAGAGTGCCTTTGGAGTTCTTTTTGGCCATGTCGAAGAGGTAGAAGTCGATGGAGTCGGTGGGGTATATGTCCTTGGGCACATAGGGGTTTTCGGGCCCCACCATCTCACCGCACAGGACCATATCTGGGCGATCCTGAAAGATCTCCTCGGGCAGAATTCTCTGGGCGACCTCGGTGGAGTAAGGGCATATGTACCCTCCCCGGGTCAGGGCCACCATGTCTCCGTCGATGCTGGCCACCCTGACATTGTAGCCGTTCATCTTCTCCTCCACCGCTACCCTATCGGGGAAGAAGCGCTTTATGGCCGGCTCCAGGACCAGGGCCCTTCTGATCTTGGGGTAGCCGAAGACGACCTCGCCGTTGTCAAAAATAACAGTGCCGGACTCCACTCCGGAGGCCGCCTTATCAAATCTGAAGAGGCGTGGCTGAGGCCAGCTCGACCTTCTTATTATAGAGCCCTGGAGTCGCTCCAATCTCTCAGGGCTCATACCGAGCTTCTCAGCCACCCTACTGGTATTCATTGCAGATAGAGATTCATCTGCTCTGGGCCAGGTAGTCCACCAGGTTAGTCCTGGTGATCATGCCCACCAGCTCGTCCCTCTGATTGAGAACGGGCATCCCGCCCCTGTTATTATTCAGTAAAATCTTTCTTATGTCTTCCAGGGGCGTGTCAGCCCTTGCCGTCTGGATTTCCCTGGTCATGACGTCCTGGACCAGGATGTTGTATATGCGGGCATACTGACGGCTGCTGGTTTCATTGAGCTCCCTGAAAGCCTTGAGGGCTTTAGCCACGTCCCTCTCGCTGAGCATTCCCACCAGCCTTCCGGTCTCAACCACAGGGAGCCTTCCCACGTCCCTGTCCAGCATCATTCTCCTGGCATGGACTAGGCGATCTTGAGGATGAACGGAGAGGGGAACTCTCATAGCATCGGAGGCGATCCCGTCCATGGTCACAGCCCCCAGGACCTCCCGGGGCCTCACCCATCCCAGAATTTCATCGCCTTCCACAGGCACCAGGACTGTAGTCTTCTGGAGGAGGGTGATGGCATCGTCCAGGTCCATATCAGGCAGAATCCTTATCACTGCGTCCAGGGTCGCAGCCGCCACGTGGAGGGACGAGGCGGACATGCCCAGGCTCTTTCTGGTACCGAGGACCCTGGTAATCTGCCTCATGGTGATGGTGCCGCCCAGCTTTCCATCGTTGGTGACGAGCATCCTTCTAATGCCGTTCTTCTCCATGATATCCAGGGCATGAGCAATTCTCTCGGACTTGTCTATCGTTACGGGATCAGTCATTATTTCTTTAACCTGCACCATACGCCTCTACCTCCACTTGGCTATCTCTTTGGCCACTTCGCTGGTGGAGAAGTACCCCATCAGATCTCCGTCCCTGGTGACGGGCATGCCTGCGATGTGCTTCTCTACCATGCCCTTGGCAGCCTCCACCGCTCTGGTATCGATCCCTACCGTAGATATGGGCGAGGTCATTATATCTTCGGCCACCAGAGGCACCATCTTGATGTACCTGTACTGCTTCTTGCCGGCGGTGCTCTCCTTCCTGGTCATCTTGATTTCTTTTGTCTCCTGCTCATCGGAGGGCCCCATCATCTTGGAGAAGGTAAGGCCCGACCTGGTGATGATCCCCACCGGGGTCCTGTTGTCCTCGTAGACCACGGCCCTGCCCACCCCCTGGAGGTTCATCTCGTCTATGACGTGGGTCACTGTATTGTGCCTATGAACGCGGAGGATCCCTTCGGACATGAGATCGCCGACCTTGGCCTTGAAATCCTGCTGCTCGGAGAAGAATTTGAGGAGATCCCTGGAGGAGATCATGCCTGCTAGCTGACCATCCTTCTCCACTGGAATGCCCGAGACCTCGTTCTCGTCCATGAGCTCTGCCGCCTGGGCCAAAGTGGCCTCGGGGTAGATGGTCACGGGATTCTCTGTCATGACCAGGTGGATAGGTATGAGGTCTATAGGTCTCCTCCTCCACTCAGGGGCGGCCTGGGCCAGGCGGTTGGATATGTCGTACTTGGTGACTATGCCTACCAGCTTGCCCTTATCCATGACTGGAATCCTGCCCAGATCGTACTTGAACATGAGATTTCTAGCCCTCTGGATGGGCTCTATCCTCTCCATGACGTAGACCGGAGAGGCCATGTAATCCTTGACCTGCTTCACGAGAGGACACCCCTGTTCTCGGACAAAGCCCTGACGAAGTCCCTTTCTGTCAGTATGCCTGCCAGAGTTCCGTGATCTATGATTGGCAGAGCGCCGATCTTATTATCTGTCATTATCGCTGCGGCCTGGCCCAGATCTCTTCCTGCATCCAGGCTGACCATGTTCCTCTTGATGAGGTTCTTTATGGGCACTGCCATGACCTCGCTTATATCCCCGGTGACCACCTTCTCAAAGGCCTCTCCCGATCCCATGTACTTCATGATGTCCGAGGCCGTCACCAGGCCTGTGATGACTCCGTCCTGGACGACGGGCATCCTTCTGAAGCCATTCTGTATTATCATGCGGGTCATCTTCTCTATAGTCGTCTGGGCCGGAACCGTGATGACGCTTGGGCTCATGTAAGCATCGACTTTGATCCCTGTATCCATGCCTGCGACTAGGGAGACGAAGTCCTCCTCAGTGACTATGGCGCTGATCCTCATCTCATCGTCGACTATGGGCAGGCCGCCTACGTTACTCTCGTACATGATCTTCAAGGCGTCATTGAGGGAGGACTTGTCAGGGGCGTAGGTAAGCTTGGTGTTCATGATCTCGCTTATGTCGGCGTTGATGCCCACGAAGATGTTCCCGTGGTACTTCTCCTTGAGGAGGTTGTGCCTAAGACCTCCGCCCAGGAAGTCCACCACGTCGACGCTGGTAACGAAGCCGATGAGCCTCTTTGTCCCTGCGTCGGTTATGGGAAGCCTGGAGAATCCATAATAGGTCATGGTCTTTATGGCTCCCATGATGGTCGTGGTCTGGGGGGCGGTGACCACCGAGGGCGTGGCGATGTTCAGAACCTCCCCTGCCCTCTTGGCTGTCCTGGAGTCAAACTGCAGGGGTCCCCTATCCATGGAGCCGGGGGATATGGGCATTCTATCGTCCCTCTGAGGAATTCTGGTGGCGTCTTTGCCACCTGCTGGCGGTCTCATTTCATTCACCAAGGTAGCTTTTGATTAGATCGTATCTATCGACTATCCCAGCGAGCTTTCCGTCTTTTACCACCGTTACCCTTCCCATGTCGTACTTCAACATCACCTCTATGGCCTTCTTAACGCTGTCATCGGGATTTATGCTGTAAAGAGGAGTGCTCATCACCTTCTGGACCTTGAGGTGGGTGGCCTCCTTGGGCTTGGATGTGTCCTCCTTGCTTATCCTGGCCCAGCCATGCCTAAGTATATCGAACTTGGTCACCATCCCCACAGGCTCTCCTTTTTCATTTACCACAGGAAGGCCAGTGAAGTCCTCTGAGGTCATCTTATCCCAGATCTTGGTCACTGGCTCGTCCACGTTGGCAGTGACCACCTTCTTGCTCATGATCTCTGATATGGGTTTATCGGGGACCTTAACCAGGTCCAGGCTGAAGAAGACATCCATGAGGCTTATGACCCCCACCAGGACGGGATTGTCCTCGGCCTGGACCACTGGCAGAAGGGCGGACTGATTTTCGATCATGAGCCTTATGGCATCCTGGACATTGGCGTATTCCGTGACCCTGGGAGCATCGGATATGAATCCGGTCACTGTGACGTTAGATCTGGAGGATGTGACCTTGAGGACATCCTGGGATTTTATGATGCCTACCACGCGCTTCTGTTCATCCACCACCGGGAGTGCCCTGACATGGTTATCTCTTATCAGCTGGCGCACATTGGTCAGAAAGGTGGAGCCCTCAACGTAAAGAGGGTCTCTGGACATTATCTCTTCTACTAACATGGTAAATCCCTGTGCGAAGAGCTACTTATTCCCGTCTCTGCAGCTCCAGCAAAGCAGCCCTCCATTGGCGTTGTCCAAGGAGTCCGAGAGCTGGCCGCAGTTCTCGCATATACCCCTGACTACCTCCCTGCCCTCCTGGAAGTGGATGCTGTCCCTATGCATCTCCACCAGGTCGCATAATACGTCCTCCAAGCCCAGGGAGGAGCCGCTGACCAGGTCGGTGTCAGTTATTATTCCCACTAACGTTTCGTCGGAGATCACGGGGAGCCTCTTTACCCTGTTCTTTATCATCAGGGTGGCAGCCTCTCTGAGGCTGGCATCAGGGGAGATGGTGACCAGGGGAGTGTTCATGACTTCTCCCACCTTGAGGGACCTGGGATCCATGGCCTTGGCCACGATCTTCTTGACTAGGTCCCTCTCGGTCAGGATCCCCACGGGCTTATCGCCCGAGACTATGATCAGGCTGCCTACGTTGGCAGACCCCATCCTCCTAGCAGCCGTAAGTACGTCGAGGTCCGATGTCGCTGTGATCACCGGGCGGGTCATGATCTCCCGGATTGCCATCGATGTCTCCATCGTCATTACTCTCCGTGATAGACTTCAGCCCTTATTAAAGAGCCTACAGATATAAAAGACTACTTAGGTCGACTGATATGATTACAGGTGCGATATCGCTGTAACTATATTTCTCTTCATTCGGAGATGTGCTGGACTATGTGCTTAAGCTCCGCCAGAATCAGCTCAAGGCCCAAGGCTGCTGCACCAGGGGATCCTGGTAAGCAGAAGACCGGTCTTCCCCTGACCACTCCGGCCGAGGCCCTGGTAAGCATGGCCTTGGTCCCTACCTGGTCTAAGCTCTTCAGCCTGAAGATCTCTCCAAAGCCAGGCATGGTCTTCTCATAAAGGGGCTCGACTGCCTCCAGGGTCAGATCCAGGTG
>CAZKWM010000119.1:0-7507 GCA_964556405.1 uncultured Methanotrichaceae archaeon
TCAGCGATAGATATGGGATGTATGCCTACCATGGAGATCTAATCAACTACCTGGATCGGATGGTGCGGTACCTAGAGGCCATAGCTTCAGTGGCCAAGGTTTTAGGTAATGGGGAGGTAGCTGCGGAGGCTAACGAGGCCACGAAGAAGGTGGAAGGCTAATAAGGCCTGGGTATAGAGACCAGCTCTGTACTGGGCTATGGCATTGTTGAAGATAGCTCTGGCCTGTATCTGGGCCTCTGACTTGATCAAATCGCTCCTGTTGATAGTAAAGGTGATGTCATCTGCGATGGGCCACCTTCGCTGGAGTTAAGGCCGGAATCTCGGCGCTTGGAGTGCTGGGGATTCCCGGGAGATTGATATCATTGGACACCGAATAGTGAAAGGGCGGTGAGTTGACGGGTACGATTACCTCCGGCGAGGTTGTGTTGTAATATCCTGTAATGTTTACCTGGGTGGCCTCAGCAAGCCCAAAGCCAAGCAGCATCATGAGGAGACGAGCTGGCTGGAGTCTCCTTAACATAGTCATCTATAAGTAAATTTTCAATATTTTAACTTATTGTCCTGATTACATATCCATCCAACAGCGTCGTCTGCTCTACGTAGAATTACAGCGGCTGGCGTAATTCTGGAAAAATGAATAAAGCTGCCGCGCTCGCTTCTCTATTTATTCAGTCTCGACATGGCGGCCTTGATGAGCCCTTCCCTCAAACTCTCTCCACGAAGGCCCCTTAGGTCGTCGATCTCTTCAGCAAGCTGTGTGTCACCAAGGCTGGTCCTGGCCCAGTTGGATAGGTCACCTGAGTCCATGTGGTACTCTATGGAGCAGGCATCTATCCCTCCCAGGGACCTGCACAGGGTCTCCAGGCTATAGGCCCCCTCTCTAGTGAGCTCGTCTACCCCTGTGGCGAACTTGAAGGGCTGGTCTGCCAGGTGGAGGCTTTTTTTAAGTCTGTAGTGCAGGTCCGATAGGATTGAGAAGAAGGTCACCGCCGCGTCGTAGGCGTTTCCATAGGGGCTGAAGTAGCTGTGGACTTCCCCTGGCCCCCCTCCACGGGTGAAGATGTAGTAGAGCTGATCGCTTAAGCCCAGATATCTCCAGATTCTTAAAAGCTCCTGGTCCCTGCTCTCTTTTACCGGGGCCTCCAGCCTCTTCTCGTAGAGGAAGCAGGCCCACTGCAGGGCATTGCCAAGCCAGCAACTGGTGTCCCTATCCAGATCCGCCCAGGATACCGCCCTCTCCACGCTGACGTTTCCAACGGGCTTGACCTTTTCGGCAATCTCCCTGGGGGAGGCAAAGCTCAGGTTCTCCCACTTCAGTATCTCCCCCGGCAAGTATCTCAGGAACTCGAAGATGCCGCTCTCGGTCCAGTGGTGCTCTCCGAAGGTCTCATAATCGCAGAAGATGTTGATGCATTCTCCCGGGGCAGTGGCAAGCCAGGATGAATACTTCTCTGCGGTCAAAGGATACTCCTTCCAGGACCTGGAGGAGAACCTGAAGCCCACGTCATCGGTGAGCTGGTAGTTTCTGAGGAGGAGGGCCATATCTCCTCCCGGAGGCCTGTAAACGTAGTTGGGGTTCGCGATGGTGCCCTCGGTGAAGATCGCTTTGTAACCCATCCACTCTACTAGGGAGGCGATCTCGTCGTTGTATATGAGCTCCGTGTTCTCGAAGGTGACGGGCTTGGCTCCAAAGAGGTCCCAGACCAGCTCCCTGTGCATCTTCACCTGCTCTTTAAACTCGTCCTTCTCCTCATATAGGCTGGAAAGGGAGTGGTAGTAGGTCTGCTCCATCACCTCTGCCATGCCCGTTTCCACCAGGCGACAAAAGGAGTCGATAACCTCGGGCCTGAATGCCCTGCACTGCTCCAGAAAAACCCCCGAGAGACTGTAAGCGACCTTAAAGGCCCTCTCAGAATCCTGGAACCTCTTGATTTCATCGAGGATGACCTGGTTGGCAGGAAGGTAGCACTTGGAGGACACCCTCTCGAAGATCCTCCGGTTTTCATCGGTATCGAAGTAAAAATCGAAGAGGCTGCCGGTTAGAACCTCTCTCATGGGTGAGCCGTCCCAGAAGAAGCTCCTTTGGAGCCTCAAGGGCTGGTGGACCTCGAAGCAGAGGGATACGTAGGTCATACATTTCCTTGTGGAGTACAAAATATTTACATCCTTCGTGTCTACCGAAACACCTAATTACCATAGTTCTCAAAAAGATAGGGAAGACGGCGCAAAGGAGAGAGGCGTGTGTCACAGGATGGCATCAGGGCATTCCCTAGGGTCAAGTCTGGCGTACCGGGTTTTGATGAGATGGTAGATGGGGGTTTTCACAAGGGAACTGTCAACACTATCGCAGGGCCCTCTGGCACCGGAAAGACCATCTTCGCCAGCCAGTTCATATACAGCGGAACCATGGCTGGGGAGAAAGGGATGATCGTCACACCCTCCGAGAGCTCGGCGGTGCTGAAGAGGGAGATGGCCTCCTCCTTTGGCTGGGATTTCACAGACCTGGAAAGAAAGGGGCTCTTGCATATAGTGGACGTCACAGACCCTGTGCTTAGGCTGCAAAAGAGCATCGATGTTGATCCAGTGGAATTCCTCATTAACTTCAGGAAGCTTATAGAGAGGACGCTTCAGGATGAGAAGCCAGTCCGGATCTTCATAGATGACCTCATGGCCTTTTTCTCCGCAGTCGAGTCTCCCTTCAAGAGCAGATCCTTGGCTGACGACCTCTTCGGTGTAATCAGAAATAGCGGCATTACAGCGACCATAACCCTAGGCACGGCCTTCGGCATGAACCAGATCCTGGAGTATGGAGCCGACTCGGCAACAATCCTCAACAGGGACAGGATAGGGAATGTGATGATCCGGTCCATCTACATCATGAAGATGAGGGGCTCGAGGATCGCCAACACCATCAGGATCCTGGATATCTCCGACGATGGCATGTCTGTCTCCACACTATCGCCTTATCCGTAAGGCCTTCCAATAGGATCCTTGAGGCTTGGTAGGAATGATTCAAAGATGGATAATTCTGGCCGGCGAGGAGGCAGGTCCGGCCTCCAACAAGATGGGTGGCATCTGGGAGGTCATAAACTCCGAGGCCAAGACCCTAGCTGGGCTTGCAGCCACAGGTGTGATAGAAAAGGACATCATGATACTGGTGGCTGGGCCTTACTATCCAACCCCTGGCTCTGACTGGAACCGGGGAACGAACAGGGTCACCGATGTATCCGGTATGGATAAGCTCAATATGGGACCTGAGATGGAGACCATCCTCTCCAGGTTGAGCTCCGGGGGCATAGAGGTTGTGACCGCCCAGGTAGATGTTCAGGGAGTACCGGTAGGCTATGTACTCTTCAACACCACTTACTATCAGTCCAGGCACACTATGTTCAGGGGAAAGGAGACGACTCTGAGCAACGCCATAACCACGGAGGCTTATGGTCTGGTGGGCCTCGACTCCCTGAGCTACGAGGGTAACAGCTATGGCCCTGAGTACCTTCACTGTCTACACACCTCCTACGCCATCTCAGAGCTGGTCAGAAACCTGGCCACCTACACCGAGGCCACCATCGAGAAATACTCTGACAAGGCCGTCTCCGAGTTCGCCAAGGCCGTTATGCCCAAGAACAGGATCTCCCTCCACTGCCACGAGTTTGGAGTATTCTACGCCATGGCCAGGCTGAAGAAACTGGGCATACCCTTCAGGGGCGTCGATACCTTCCACGCCACGGTTCCCGGGAGGACGGCAGGCTACAAGGTTATGATCAAGGTGGCCAAGAACGATCCCCGTTGGGTGCCGGGGACTCCCCAGGGACTGGCAGTCCTGGAGGCCCTGGCCAGGTACGCCGACGTGACCACCTTTGTAGGGGACTCCACCATGAAGGAGGCCCTCCTCTTCTACAACCTGAAGGGTATCATCATAAGAAACGGCATCATCGTCCAGGACGATGACATAGACTGGGCTAAAAAAGACAGGTGCAGGGGCAAGATCCAGAAATTTTTGGCAGAGAACATTCACAAGTTCTGCGGTGGAACTCCTCAGGATCATGGCAACATATTACCTGTCTTTACCATCTCCAGGATAGAGGTCGAGAACAAAGGATATCCTCAGCTTCTTGATGCCCTGGTTCTCCAGGACCACCTTCTCAAGCACAGAATCACGGGCCTCAGGAGAAGCGAGGATGTCAAAGTGGTTTGTTTCCTGATAGCCGCCCATGGGCTCAAGCCCAAGGACAAGCTTCCCGAAGGCTTTCCAGTCAACCTGCCCCTGGAGCTGCTGGTGGGGGATGAGATCCGCCTCCAGAATATGATACAGGAGAGAGGTCTTGGGGATTGCCAGCTAGCCAATGGCAAGAGAAACGTGGTGGCAATCCTCTATCCCCAGTGGGTGGGCTCCGACGATGGCGGTCTTGACATGAGGTCCGACGAGATCATGGCCGGGTGCATCGCCGGCATCTTTCCATCTCAGTATGAGCCTTTCCTTTTCACGGCCCTGGAGGCAGGAAAGGAGGGAACTCCGAGCGTCGTCAGCAGGGTGGCAGGCTTGAGCGATGCCTTAAAAAAAGTCAAGAGGCTGGTACCAGGCCTGGGAGGAGTCATCATCGTGGACAACATGAACACCCTGGCCCAGGAGGCCATAGCCGACTACGCTCTAGGCCTGGATTACTTCACCTGGACCTACCTGGAGGACAAGGTCAAATACAGGCTTCTGTGCGAAGAATCCTTCTCCCTGGCCAAGCAGATGGACTGGACAAAGCCCGTCCTAGAGTACTACAGGAACCTGGTAGTTTGAGTTAAATGGCTTCAGGCATAAGGCAGATCCAGGGCCGTCTTTATCGTTGGAAAAATCAGCAGGGTATCGGCCTCCAGGCGCGGATGTAAATGTCAGGGACCCCAAAGATATAGCTCGGATATTGGAAATCACTGGAATATAGAAAGAGGCTGAAGGTGGGGTTCGAAGGTGCTGGGTATTTGGCTTGCTCTTTACCCGGAGACGGTCGGCCCCGGGGATCCTCGGTACCCCTTGGGTGGTGGTATCATTTCTGAGATGAGAAAGCATTACTTCCTCGATAACTATTGCATCATAGCCGCTGAGAGACGAAAGAGGCCCTCGGATTTCGTCGTTGCAAAGCCTGCCTCAGCTGGTACGAGCACCTGCCCCTTCTGCCCCGGCCACGAGGGCAGGACTCCGCCAGCGGTGGCCGTTTACAAAGGAGGGGAGACCTTCTCAGATGGCGAGGCTGACCGGATCAAGGACTGGGATATCAGGGTGATACCCAACCTCTTCGCAGCCGCTGTGCCGAGCCCCACCCCACCCACGGGCCAGTGGATAGCCCTGCCTGGCTTCGGCTACCACGAGGTGATGGTGGACTCCAGGGATCACTTTGCCACGGCCGCCGACTTCAGCCTGGAGCACATGGAACTCCTCCTCAAGGTCTACAGGGATAGGTACGTTCACTACCGGTACATGACGGGAATAAACTACGTCTCCATCTTCAAGAACAGGGGTCTTGAGTCTGGGGCGACCCTGGAGCACAGCCACTCCCAGGTGGTGGCCCTGCCCATAATACCGCCCATAATGAAGCAGGAGATCTCGGCCATTGCGGATGCTTCCTTCTGCCTTTACTGCAATGTGACCGACAGAGAGATGGCATCGGAGAGGCTCATAACCAGGAATGGCAGCTGGATACTGATATCGCCTTTTTACTCCCAGTCCCCTTATGAGATGTGGATCCTTCCTAGGACTCACCTCTCCAATCTTGAGGATTTAAGCCAGGAGCAGATGAAGGATCTGGCGGCTCTCCTTAGGGATGCCTTGATGAGGATGAAAACCCTTCTGGACGATCCTCCCTTCAACTACATGTTCTACCAGCTCCCTTACGGTTATCACATCAACGTCAGGATCCAGCCAGCAGTGACTAAAATCGCCGGCCTGGAGAAGAGCACCGGGGTTTACATCGTCCCAGTCCCTCCTGAGGAAGCAGCATCAGAGCTGCGCCAGGCTTAGCAAAAGCCGAAAGGTTAATGAATTAACAGAGTGCAAAGTATTGTAAAAAATGTAACGCAGTGACTCAAGCTGCTGTTCGCGAGGGCTAGAGTGACCTATCGCCAGGCCAAGAGCTCTCTTAGAGATGTTCGTCTCGGATTACCAGCGGATCTCGCGGCCGCTTTTTGTGCATATTGTACTAGGTGAAGCTGATGCGAATAGGAATGCTCTCTTGGGAGAGCCTTTATTCTATAAAGGTAGGAGGGGTGGCACCTCACGTCTCCGAGCTATCGGAGGCCCTGGTTAGGCGGGGCCATGAAGTACATATTTTCACCAGAAGGGGTGATTTTGATTCTTACGATAAGATCAACGGAGTTCACTATCAGAGGATCGACTTCGACGGCTCGGGGGATATACTGAACCAGATGGACAACATGTCCAACGCTATTCGCGATCGCTTTGATGCCGTCCAGGAACTCTTTGGCAGATTCGATCTGGTCCACGGCCACGACTGGCACCCGGTACTGGCCCTGAACCGCATAAAAGGGGACTTCAGCATTCCTTACATACTGACCATGCACAGCACTGAGTGGGGTCGGAATGGGAACCATTTCGGCTACGGCCTATCCCAGGAGATCTCCCACCGGGAGTGGCTAGGGTGCTATGAGGCTGCCCAGGTTATAGTCACCACTCAAAGGATGATGGACGAGCTGACATGGATATACTCCGTCCCTGTGGATAAGATCAACATAATCCCCAATGGCATAGTGGCAGGAAAGCTGCGCCGGAGCCTCGATGCGGCAAGGGTCAAGGAGAGATACGGCATTCATCCATTAGCGCCGGTGGTCCTCTTCTGCGGCAGGATGAGCATCCAGAAAGGCCCAGACCTCCTGGTGGAGGCAATACCACAGGTCCTAAGAAATCGCGGTGATGTCTGCTTCATCTTTATAGGCGAGGGCGGCATGAAGCGCGAGTGCGAGCGCAAGGCCTGGGAGCTTGGGGTATCCGATGCCTGTCGGTTCCTAGGTTATCTGCAGGCCTCCACCAAGGAGGAACTCATAAACGCCTGCGACCTCTTCTGCATCCCCTCCAGGAACGAGCCCTTTGGAGTGGTGGTCCTGGAGGCCTGGGATGCCTGCAAGCCGGTGGTGGCGACGGAGGCGGTATCCATAGTCAGGAACTTCCAGGATGGCCTCCTGGCCTACATCCAGCCCGAGTCCATAGCTTGGTGCATAAACAGGCTTTTGGCCAATCCCGAGGAGATGAAGGAGATCGCTAGTGCTGGGTGGAGCAGGATAGAGGCGGAGTTCAGCTGGGGCCGTATAGCCAAGCGGACGGAGGAGGTTTACCTCAAGGTCCTGGGTCAGGATAAGGTCGCCGTCGAGGGGGTCAGGCCCCAGACCTGACCTTTTGACCGAAAGGTTCAAGAACGGAGAGCACAAGGGGCAGTTGTCGCCTCGGTAGCTTAGCTCGGTATAGCGCGTCCTTGGTAAGGACGAGGTCGAGGGTTCGAATCCCT
>CAZKWM010000120.1:0-7497 GCA_964556405.1 uncultured Methanotrichaceae archaeon
GATATAAAAGTAAGGCCAAAGGCCGCAATTGCCGAGTACAAGGCATCTATCGTTGCTGCTCCAAGGCCTGAGACCAGGCCGACCCACGGACCCTCTGCCAGAGTGCGCCTTAGGCATATGACACCTACGGGTCCAATTGGCGCAGCCACAGCTATGCCTATCATAAGGCTGACCAGAAAGACCTCCGGAGCAGAATGCATCTTCACCTACCAGGGTATACCAAGGTAAAAAAGCTGCGCTAACAACCTTTAAAACAAATCCTTTTCACGGGTTTTGGCCTGTTGTAAATGGGACCGGCAAACTGAAAGGATTGGAGGCAGTTTTATTTATGACATACTTGATAAAAAGAGCTTTATCCTAATAACAACATATCTATATTGGAGAGGTCCAATGCCAGAGATGAGCCTGCCAGTCAGCCCTACGGTCTATGATGCAGTGTTAGAGCTTCAAAGAAGGCTTCAGAAAGCGTATGGTACAGGTATTACATTATCAGATACGGTGGATTTTCTAGGTTATCAGTCCTTCCTGTTCAACGGCCTTTTAGGGATTGCAGAGACTTGGCTTAAGGTCACCCAGGATGAGAACACATCCAAGATAAATAAAACCCTTGTGGACAAACTGCTGGAATCAGTCGGGGCTCATAGGCCTGAGGTCGCCACCTGCTTTGTGAGGGCCAACGTGGACCTGCCTCTGCACTGGGCTACAACCAGGTGGCTTGCAGATATGCAGGGCAAGAACATAGTAAAGTGCCTCTTTGAAGATGAAGGAAAGAAGGCTCCTGTGAGGATTCCGGAGAAAGGCCTGGAGAAAAATTCAGAGAAAATTCTAGGAAAAACCCTGGAAAAAGGACAAAAGAAAAGCCTAACGAAGATCAAAGTGGAATGAGAAGCCCTCGTGGTTCCTCAGAAGCTCTTTTAGTGTGGCACAAGGAAATGCCTCGTATTGATTCCCATGCCGACGGAAGCTCGGCCAAGCCTGGGAGATTGCCTAATAGCAGAGCATTGAACCAATTTTACCGACATTTCTTTTAGGATTAGATGTCAATTGTTAATTCCAGCCTTTTTTATATATCCATCTAAGGGTTTTAACCATAGCAATGGTGAAGAGGACGGAACTTTTCTTGATGGCTCCGTTAAAGATCAAGGGGCTTCGAGCGAGTGCTCTGGGAAAAAGCCTAATGATGTACACACCAAAGACCATACACCATTGGCTGCCCATTGCTTGATTCGTTATTACACTGAAAGGGGCCACTATGCTTTGGAAATGTCTCTGCGACCATAGTCATGGATCATTATGGTCAGATATGTCTCTTTTTGATTATGAGATGATACCAAAACCTTCTCCCAGATAATAAGAGCACACACCATCTGTACCAGTCCTAGATAAGAATCCTCTCTTTGTTCATGCCTTGGATAAATCTTTTTATATGCCTCTATATGGCTGAAAAGACGTTCAATCGATCTTCGCTTCTTAAAAAGCACTTTATCGAATCCAATTATCCTTTCAGACTTGTTTTTCCTTCTATTTATGACATTAACTGGGTTACAGTCTTTATTCCTCTCTTGATCATATTCTCGTATCTCTCTAGTATAAAAGCCGGCACCCACAATAACAGCTTCAGTCTGTGTTATGGCTTCACCTTGCGACAATTTTATTTTAAACATATCCATGATAGGAAAATAGAACCTGGAATCGTTTGTATTATATCTGAGTTTACCTTTTTCAATTAGCAGGAACTGACTTAGTATCAACGCTACAAAGACTAACATCTAATTTATTTAGTTCATGACCGACTGAGCGAAGAACGCTGAAGATTTCATCATAAGCGCCCGATTCACATAACTCTAAATGCGGTCTGTAGACTGTAGATTTGGCTCCATGGATTCTAGGCACATTTGACCAACTGCAGCCAACTCTCAGGATGTATAGAACTTCGTTAAATGTTTTACGCAAATCTGCCCTTGGCCTACTTGTTATTGGATTTTGCAGTGGAATGTTTGGTTCTATTAACGCCCATAGATTATCATTTATCTATGTTAATACCATGAATTTCATTATATCATGCTCGATGGTTAATATAGTTTCGGTGTCACCTAATAAAATAACCTTTAATGAATTCGACTTCAGATGTAAAATTAGAAAGTCACTCTAAGGCTGCCCACCCTTATAATAAGCTCTAGGCTTTTCTACAGGCCTGACGGATTTAAGTATAGGCGGCTGGCCTTTCTTCGATTCGTGATCCATCCGCTCTTTCAATATGCACCTGCCATGCCTGATCCCACCCAAGGGGTTGTTGGGCGTTCCCATGGAGTTCATGCACCTGGCCATTACCGCCGCTCCCCGAGCCAAGCCGTCGTCGACAAAGACCAAGTTTTTCTCTGGCTCGTCGTATAGGCGAAGCTTCTCAACCTCCTCCAGGATCAAAGCCGGCTTCTTCCCGCTGATCCCCGCCCTGCCAGTAATTCCCATGGCCGTCTTTCCCGTCACCAGTCCCTCATCAATCCCGATTTTTATCAGCCTCAGGGCCATGCGGGCGCTAACCAGGTCCAGGATTCCGAACAGAGCTCCGGGGTCGGAGCCGTGGGACCTGTAGATCTCCTCCCCGACCTTAGAGATATCGCACAGGTCGGACCCATTGGTCCCGGCATCGCAACCTATCAGAACCACACCGTTCTTCTCTGCTGCCTCCGGATTTACGGGGACCATGCCGTACTTTTTTCTGCCCTTGGGAACCTTATCTATGGTGATCAGCTCATCTATCCTTTCAGCATAGTCCCTGGCATCGTGTACATAATCGGGCTCTACATCAGCCTTAAAAATATCCAGAGCTGCCCCGGAGCGCCTGTCTACTAGCCCCGTCCCCTGGACCACAGCGTCGGGAATGGCTCCGGCAAGACCCAGAAAGTTGCCTATGGTCCTGGAGTAAGGACGCTCGTCATTCGTGATCCTGCCCTTGAGGGTGGTCCCGAAGTCCATGGAAAGACAGGGATTTCTGAAATCTACGTCCGTCCACCGGCTTCCCTCCTTGATCCCGGCGGTAGCCAGCTCCCCTTCCATCTCATTGGCCACGATCTCCACGCCCGTGGAGCCCTGGGGCGAGTAAGTGGAAGCTACAGCCCCGCAGAAGGCGACCTTCTCAATCTGCGTGTAGCTCCTGAACTTCTCAGGGATATTGTAGATAGACATGGCCGGGGTCATGAGCCTCGGTGGAACCCCAGCCATGAGACAGCCCTTAGCTAGAGCTTGGATGAAGGCGCCTATCTGATCCGGGGAATCGAGCTCTGCCACGACGCCCGTGGACCTGACGACGAAGTCGAGATCAGTCTTTATATCCAGGCGAGCCCTGTCGTGGCTCTCTAGGAGAGTGTCCCGGACAAGCTCTGCTATGGACTCCTCAGTCAAGGGAGTGCCATTGAGAGTTCTGGCAAAGGTCTCTTCCCCGGCCTTCGGCTCTCGGACGTTCCTGGTCATCTTCACGGTCTTGTTGATTATGTAGGTCTTTCCGGTCTCCATCTCGGTGGCAGTCAATATGGACTTGGTAGTGGTATTGCCGACCTCCACCGAGGCCACTATGTAATGGGGCTCTCTCTTTAGATCGAGGTAGCTGATAATAGGGCTCTCGGCGATCCGGGGAGTTCGCTTATGGATAAAATCAAAGAGGCTCATGCTCTTGGTAAGACTCATAACTCAACTATTTAGCTTTAAAGGAAGGTCAAAAAAATATTAAGCCGAAGGTAAAAATCATAGACATTCAGGCTTAATATGCTCAAGGCTTGATGCTGCAACCCATTCAATTATCATCCGCATAGACGACAATGGTGTCCGAGATCTTGTTGAAGAAACGTTGCCCTTTCCCGCGTAGCATAATCCAGCCTGCCAGGCAGTCCAGGGGCAGCAGAAAAGCCTTTCCGAAGCTCTCCATAGCGGCATCTCCAAAGCCTATGGATTCACCGGAGGAGCCTACAACCTCCAGGTTTAGGACCATCTTCCCGAAAGATTGGCCTCTGAACCCGTCCAGAGCCGTCTAATAGAAAAAGACCAGGGCTGAAAGGATCACAGATCCATAGAAGCTGGTGGCCGAGGCCCTCAGGACCTGCAGAATCATGCCCGATAGGGTGCTCAAGAGAAGGATATCTATGGCCCATGCCCAGAATCTATCCATCCACTTAGCCTGTCTTACCTCTACCATATCACTGCACTCTTCCATTTATGAGCCTCAAGGCCTTCATGACCTCATACCTGGCGTTCTCCATAACCTCGCGCCTGATCTCCATGCGAAGCATAAGCACAACGAAAACTGTGAAGGTGGTGATCAGGGCGAAGACGATGGCCATGACGGTCACTATCCCGAAATTGTTGGTGATATTAAAGGGAGATGATATCAGAGCCGCAAAGCCGAAGACTACTGTCATTCCCGAGGCTACCAGAGCTGATCCTATGCGGTTGGCGGTGATCTTAAGAGCTTCAAAAGGATCCCCCACCCTCCCCAGCTCCTCGTAGAAGCGCTCCATCATGAGGATGGCGTACTCAGATCCCACTCCCAGGACCAGGGCTCCTAGGGTGGCCGTCAGAGGTGTGTACTTAAGCCCTCCCAGGTACATGACCCCGCCCATCCAGCCAATCACTACCAGCATAGGCAATACCGGTAAAAGGGCCTTGATGAGATCTCCCCTGTAAATGGTCAGGAGAAGCAGGAAGATCATCACTAGGCCCAGCAGGGACATCTCAACCCTTCCAGTGGTCAGAGCTCCCAAGGTGGTGGTCATCACTACCGACTGGCCGGTCTCCTTAACTGAGACCCCAGGAGGCGGCATATTCCAGGCCAGGTCCCTATCGAACTCGGTGATGAGCCTGGTAATGCCTTCAGTCCCCAGGTTCTTCTGAGCGCTTCCTATGTTTACATCTATGATCGCCAAGTTGTGACCGCTCAGGTATCTATCCTTAACCGAGGATGGAAGAGAGGCAACGATCTCCCGAATATTTGTTCTATCATTTGGTAAAACTCCGCCATTGGCCTGCTTTATGTAAGTGGCGATACTCGTGGTGCCATAGACCTGATCCCTGGACCTGATTAGATAATTCCCAAAATCATCCATCCACTTTAGGACAGCTGGATCAGTGATATCGTCAGCCTGGATGAGGAACTGAAGGGAATCAGAGCCGCCGAATATATCTGAAAGGTGCCTGTAAAGGACCAGAGGCGGCAGGTCCTGGGGGATGTAGTTCTTGGTATCCGTCTCCACAGGGACCATGGTGTCGGCGTAGTTTCCAAGCAACGCAAGAACCAGAGCCATCGCCAGCACTGTCTGCCACCTCTGTATGCAGAAGTCCGCCGTTCTCTCCAGAAAGGCTCCTACGGCTGATGCTTTCTTGGTGCTATCAATTCCGGCTTTGATTCTGCCACCATTCCTCTTTTCAGCTAAGTAAAGGGCGGTCACTCCTACGAAGAGGGCTGATAGATAGCACATGAAGAGGCCTATGATGCACAGAAGCCCGAAATCACGGATCATGGGCACTGAGGAGCTCAGGAGCGCGACAAAGCCTGCCACTGTCACGGTCAGGGCTATGATCACGGGTATTGCCACGTGGTTGACCGTGTTGATGGCTGCCTGGACTGGGGAAACCCCTTTGTTGAACTCCTCGTCTATGCGGTTGTGGAACTGTATGGCGTAATCTATGCCTATGCCTATCAGAAGGGGAAAAGCGGAGAAGGAGACCATGGTCATGGGTATGTGGAAAAGGCCCATGGCCCCAAAGGTCCATATGATGCCCAGAAAGACCACAGGAATGGGCATCAAGGGCCACTTTACGTGCCTGAAGACCAGTAGCAGGGCCACTATCATCAGGACTCCTGCTAGGCCCAGGATCTGGCCATTGGACTTGTTCATCTCAGCCACGATGGCGATCATGAGGGCTGGGTTACCGGTTACGCTGACGCTGTATCCGGGAGGGAAATCCGCCATACTTACGGCTTTTTGAATCTCGGCCAAAAGCTCGTTTCTCTGCTTTTCAGTGATGTAGGTTGGATCCGAGACCGAGATCATAGTGTGCCTGCTGTCGGGCATGATGCCCTTTTTAAGGACTGGATTAGTTGAGGCCAGGATCTCATCTATAGCCCCCTGAGAGGGTATATGGCGCACTCCATCCTTCTGGGCTTCAGCATCGGCCACGGCGTCAGCAATGCTTGTAACACCTATCACCCTGGGCACTTCCTTCATGTGATCCGAGAAGCGCAGTATGGCCTTGAGGACGTCTTCCTTGGCAACATTGTCCCCCTCAATCAGCACCACTATGGATTCAGTGCCGAAGTTATCCAGGTAAAGGTGATCGTAGACTTGATAGAGTGGTGAGGCCTTGCCCACGAAGTTCTCGGTATTCATGCCCTGCATCTCTATCTGCTGGGCGAAGTTGAAAGATAACAGGGTTAAGATTAAAGCTGCAGCGATGATCCAGGTGGGATGGCCTGCGATCCAGGCGCCAAGTCGCTCCATGAAATGCATGCGGATTCCCCTTTCGTTCGGATTTTACAGAACGAACTGAACACACGAAAGGTACTAAAAGCTTATGCTTCGATGCCAAGCAAAATAGAACGCTACTACAGGGATTTATTCAGAATAAAAATAGTCGAGCTTAAGCTTTTTCAAGCCCAAGTCGCTCTTTATGGACCAGTCCTGGAGAAGACCGGGATCTTATATTCTGCAGCCGTAAAGCTTTCAATATCTGCTCGATGACTTGGCAGGCCTATGCTTCTGGTAACACTCCTGGCAGTACACAGGCCGATTTCCGTCGGGCTTGAAGGGAACCTGGGTCTGCTTGCCGCATTCGGAACAGGTTACATCGGTCATCTCTCTTGGGGCCCTCTTAAAGCCGCCCCCGCTGCCTCTTTCACTAGCCATCTATTTCTCTCTCCTCCGCACTGGTCCAAAGAACCAATGAGGATGCGCATGCATCCAGATAAAATCCTTTGAGCCATTACGTTGGAGCTCAATATATAAGTTCTAATTGAAATACATATCTATTGCCCCATATTTTTCATCAATATGCATCAATACTTATGTTGGAAGTAACAATTAGCAGATGACTGAGGGGCTTTATTGGCCGTCAAAGTCAAAAGCTTTTCAAAAGATAAATAACTAATCGGACCGCCAAGACCACCATTATATTCTTAGACTTATCCTCAGATATGCGGTCAGATCAGGGGCAATTAAATGCCAAAAGCGGATAAGCTGCCGTATGCTTCCCCTGCGCTAAAGGATTTATCATAAAAAACTTGTGCCCGATACAGCCATTGAATCTCCTATGGTCATATGTTTATTTAAGTTTTATTTGAATCCTTTCGAGTTTCCCTCTTCCTGTAGAGTCCCAAAAGCCTTGCATTTATTAAAGAGTTCCTTTCAAAACTATTTATACTACCCATGGGAATTACCTCTTGAATGGGTAGAATGAAGTTCTCAGATTTATCAGAGAGGCAATGGAAATACATTAAGTGTTTCCTTC
>CAZKWM010000121.1:0-7493 GCA_964556405.1 uncultured Methanotrichaceae archaeon
TGCGTCCTTTGGAACATCCTGGCTTCCTCAAAGGTGGCTATCGGTCCTGGAGGGGCGGGAGAACATAGAGGCCGTGGCATCATGCCTGGCAGAGATGAGCGCCCTTCTCTGTGGTGAGGGTGCTTAGATCAGCTATGAGTCTTAATCTCCTTCGGCTATGGAATCAATGATCGAAGTGGAGGCTAAGCTCTGTCATCTCCCCTTTGTGGAGAAAGAGGCCTTGTCCGCATACCTGCTCATGGTGAAGGCTGCAAGCCTCAGGATGATATTCTCCTTATCCTGGACCAGGCTCATGCGGTGTAGGCTTGAGAGGATCTCAAAGGGCGCTCCCTCATAAGGGGCCTTTATATCCAGGTTGAACTCATAGAATTGGGCAGTAGGGCTGGATCTTCTTTCCGGCCAGGTTCAGGATATAGGCTACGTCCAAAAGCTCATTTACCGACGATATGGCGTTATTTTCGTTTATGATCACCACGGGGAAGATGAAGGCTATGGAGCGGATGAAGACTTTTGCTCTTTGCATAATTTATTGGGCTTTTTCTTCATGTGTTGAAGTATATTCTTGTTCTTAAAGCGCTGATATGCCATTCCATCTGGGAGTGCTCTTACGAGATTTATCCCTCACCCGCCCACAGAAAATGACTCGGATTCTCGATCTCCAAGTGCTTTTAGATGCTCCGTGGGATCGAAGGGGATGCCTTCTTCCTCCAGGGTAATGGTCAGGCAATCTCCTGAGGCCCAGGCCTTGACCCTGAGGGGGCCGACGCCTTTCTCCGTAGGCGTGGAGGGCAACGTTGATTTATGCCTCTTCGGCCGCCAGCTGGAACCTCGATATATATTCAGGGCAAAAGGACATGGCCTCCATAACCTCGGCTATGAGATCCTTCCTCTGGATTATGCTCTCCTTTCTGGGGCGGTATCGATGCTCCGATGTATTTTCCACTATATCCTACCGCCTTGATGACTATTGCTGTTATGTCGTCGGACTGCTCCTGGCCACTGCAGAACCCCGATATGTCCTTGAGGAGATCGTCCAGTATATCCTTGGCCGGGAGGTGGGACGAGGTTGATATCGATATCTTAAGGCGATCGGAGCCGTAAAGCTCGCCTTTTTCATTCCTGGCGTCTATGACACCATCAGTGTAAAAGACCAGGGCGTCTCCTATCTGCAGTCTGGCAGAGCGCTCCTGATAGCTCATGTCCCCGACTAGCCCTAGGACCATGCCCGTCACCACCAGGGACTCCAGGGCATTTTCGTCGGCTCTGAAAAGCAAGGGAGGATAGTGGCCGCAGTTGGAGTAAACGATCTCTATTTCAGGGTAGCGGAGGAGGCCGAAAAATAGGGTCACGAACATCCCCGTGCCTGGAGTTGGCTATGAGCATGTTGTTGGCATCCCTTGGAACATTGGAGACGCTTTTCCCAGGTAGCGCCTGGGGCCCTGGATCACGAACTTGGAGCGGGCCATGAAGAGGGCGGCAGGGATTCCCTTTCCCGAGACATCGGCTATGACCACGCCCACCCGTCCATCCCCGTGCATGAAATCGTAAAAGTCGCCGTCGACATCCAGGGCCGGGATGGTGGTCATGGCGACGTCGAAGCCGGGGATGGCAGAAAGACTCTCTGGTAGAAAGGACTTCTGGATCTCGACCGCCATTGCTATCTCAGCCTTATTTTTGTCCAGCTCCTTCTGATAATGGTCCACCTGCTCTTGGGTCTCTTTCTCCTTTACGTGGTTGGATGTTATGTAGGCAAAGATCAACATCCTGTGGCATTGGGCAGTATCATGGGAAGGGCTGAGGCCTTCACAACATCCATGGCCAGGTCAATGTGCTCGGATAGGGTCACCGTCATTGCCGTCGTTGCCATGTGAAATGTCGCATAGATGATCGCAAAGGTGTCTGAGAAGAACGCTCCCAGAAATCTGCACATTTTCAGATAAACAAGGCCGCTGAAGACTCCACCCAGGAGGGCATTGAGGGAGCAGGCCGTGGTTTTGACGCCTGGTTCGGTGGCCTTGAAGGCTAGTGCCTATCAGCCACGTCCCAAGGCCGACCCAAGGGACAGCAGGCAAGGCCGGCCACCATGGGTCTCAGGTCGCGGACGTTTATTAGAATCTCAGATAGCGGTCGATCCACAGAGAGCGGTATGTATATGACTGACCCGAAGACCGAAAGCCCTCCGAAGGACAGGATGAGAGTCAGTAATGAAAATCAGTATATCCTTGGAAGAGGCCCGGTCTTCCATGGCCCTGGCAAAGATACTGCTCCTGGTGATGAGATACGTTGCCAGCACTATGAAGCAGGCCGCCTGCAGGAGGGTGAGGGAGTGACTTACGAGGGGGATGGCCATGAGGCTTGAACCTGTACCCTAGGGCTTAATGCTCTTCAGGGCATCCTCGAGACTCGGGTATATGTAGAAGAAGGACTTTAGGCCCGTGATCTCGAAGACTTCCTTGACCATGGGCTGGAGCGACACCAGCACCAGATCTCCCTGGCTCTTTCTAGCTCTGTTCTGGGCTCCAACCAGAGCGCGAAGCCCCGAGCTGCTTATGTAATCCACGCCTTTCATGTCCACCACAGCCGTAGGGCTGCTGTAATCTACCAGTCTGTTTAAGGCAGCTTCCAGATCTCCTGACGTAAGGGCATCGATCTTGCCGGAGATGGTAATGACCGGCACATTCAGGACTAGGGTTTGTTTGGCCTCCATATTGCTCACTGCGGGTAGTTGTAGCTACTTGCCCTATATTCCTTATCCTATATTATTATTCCTTGTCCTATACTATTAGTCGTGATCTCTCCAGGTAATCTAGATGCCTTCAGAGGACGGGGCGCTTTTACATTATGGGCATGAACAGGCGTAAACACCGCGGCACATTTATATCATCAGGTATTCTGGACCCTTATATGTTAGATGTAGGAATAGTCGGCGGATCTGGCTACACTGGGGGAGAGCTGCTCCGCCTCCTAGCTGCTCACCCTGAGGCCAAGGTGGTTTGCGTCACTTCAAGAAAGCTTTCAGACAAGCCCGTAACCTCGGTTCATCCTCACGTCCGGAGCATTTACAATCTGAACTTCGAGGCACCCACTGCTAAAGAGATCGCAGAGCGGTGCGATATAGTCTTCACTGCCGTTCCCCACGGAACAGCCATGGACTGGGTGCCCGAGCTTTTGGATGCCGGAACCAAGGTTATAGACCTAAGCTCCGACTACCGCCTGCCCGTAGACCTCTTTGAGAAGACCTACGGGATGAAGCACAGGGCCCCCAGGGATGCGGTCTTCGGCATGACCGAGCTTCACCCTGAGGTGTCCTCGGCCAAGCTGGTAGGAAACCCAGGCTGCTACCCCACCGGCGCATCTTTAGCTGTGGCACCATTAGCCAAGGCAGGCCTTGTAGAGAGGGTCATCTACGACTCCAAGTCAGGCATATCTGGAGCGGGCATAGAGCCCACCGAGACCAGCCATTATCCTAACATGGCCGAGAACATAATTCCCTACAAGCTCACCACTCACCGCCACGTCCCGGAGATACGGCAGGAGCTGAACCGGTTCGACAAGAGCATCAAGGTCAGCTTCACCCCCCACGTTTTCCCGGGCATCAGGGGTATCATGACCACGGCCCACGTCCTGGTCAAGGACTCAGCTGTGGATACTATCCAGGACAAGGAGGACATAGCTGCGATTTACAGGGAGTTCTACAAGATTTCTCCCTTCATAAGGATGGTTCAGGGTGTCCCAAAGCTGGGTGCCGTCAGGGGCTCCAACTTCTGCGACATAAGCTTTGAGGTCGAGAAGGGAACGGATCATCTGGTGGTCCTATCAGCCATAGACAATCTGGTCAAGGGCGCCTCGGGCCAGGCCATACAGAACATGAACCTCATGGCAGGCCTTCCCGAGACCACTGGGCTGTGGTTCGCAGGTCTTGCTCCCTGAGGTATTCTCTGAGGTGTGATCGTGAAGGTCAGGGATGTGATGAACCCCAAGGTCGTCACCTGTCAGGTAGACGATCCTTTGAGCAAAGCTTCCAGGCTGCTTAGGGAGAACGGCATCAGCGGAATACCGGTGATGGATGGTAAGGCGGTCGTCGGGATAATCTCCGAATCGGACCTCCTCAAGATCCTGGCCGAGGGCGAGGAAGAGCAAGGCCAGTTCTGGCTTCCAAGCCCTCTGGAGATCATAGAGGTGCCTATAAGGGACCTCCTGTTCTGGGAGAGGAGATCCTCCAGGGCCAGGGACATCTCTACCATGAAGGTCTCAGATGTCATGAGAATGAACTCCCATCTCATCTCGCCCGAGGCATCCATAGAGGAGGCTGCTGGGGCCATGACCCGCCACAAGATCAACCGCCTGCCTGTGGTGGAGGACGGAAAGCTGATAGGCATAGTCACCAGGGGCGACATCATATCCGGCCTTGGGGGAGGGTCTTAGTGAAGAATATCGAGGGCGGCATCTGCGCAGTCCCTGGTGTCAGGGCTGCAGGGGCCAGGGAGGGGAAGTACGGAGTGGCCATCATCGCTGGTAGCGGCGTTGCAGCCGGGGTCTTCACCAAGAATAAGGTAAAAGCTGCCCCCCTGGGCGTCACCGCAGACCACCTCATGGGCGGGCGCCTGGATGGGATCATAGCTAACAGCGGCTGTGCCAATGCCTACACAGGGGCCAGGGGAATCGAGGACGCCAAGAGGATGGCGGAGCTTATGGCCTCCTTCTTCAGAACTGGAGAGACCAGAATCGGTGTCGCCTCTACCGGAGTCATAGGCAGGCGCATGGACCTTCCCTTGATTGAGAAGCTCTTTGGCCAGGCTAAATCCAGGATCAGAAACAGCCCTGATGCCAGCAAAGAGGCGGCTCTTGCCATCATGACCACCGACACCAGGGTCAAGGAGTCGGCGGTGGAGCACGAGGGCTTCCGCGTGGGAGGCATTGTAAAGGGAGCAGGGATGATAGCGCCTGACGTTGCCACCATGCTCTGCTTCATCTACACCGATGCCGACCTGACCAGGGATGACCTCAAGGCCTCTCTGATCGAGGCTGCCGATGACAGCTTCAACATGTTGACCGTGGATGGCGATATGAGCACCAACGATACCGTCCTGGCGACGGCCACAGGAGCGAGGAAGTGTAGCCTTCCGGCTTTTAAGGAAGCCTTGAAGTTCGTCTGCATGGACCTTGCCAGGCAGATGGCCAGGGATGGCGAAGGTGCCAGCAAATGCTTCGAGACTGTGGTTACGGGAGCCCTGACCTTAAATGATGCCAGGAAGGCTGCCAAGGCCGTGGCTGGGTCAAGCCTGGTAAAGACGGCGGTCTACGGCGCCGATCCCAACTGGGGAAGGATTGTAGCAGCCCTTGGCAGATCCGAGGCCGACCTGGACCCCAATCTCTTGAGCCTTACCATCGAGCGCGATGGGGTGAGCGTAAAGATTGTGGATAAGGGAAAGATGCTGGATGGGGTTTTGGATCAGGCCAAGAAGATCATGAAGGGCGAGTCCATGACCTTCTTGATCGATCTCGGCATGGGAGATTGCTCTACCAGGAGCTTTGGCTGCGACCTGACCGAAAAGTACGTGGATATCAACGCCAAATATACGACCTAATCTTTAGGGATAATATGCTGCTTAGGGGCGGAAGACTGGGAGATGTCTCAGAGGATGTCTTGAGCTACATCTCATCGAGGGATGCGGATAAGATGATCTTTGAGACCGATCTTATGGTGGACCGCGCCCACCTGGTGATGCTGAGGGAGCAGGGTTTAATTCCCAAGGACGATTGCTCAAAGATCCTCTCCGTTTTAAGGGAGATCAATGAGTCAGATCTGGGGGATGGCGAGGACGTCCACGAGGCCATAGAGGCTCAGGTCATATCCAGGGTGGGAAGCCTTGGTGGAAGGATGCACACCGGTAGGTCCAGGAATGACGAGGTGGCAACCTGCATCAGGGTAGCTTTGAGGGATGAAATACTGGGCCTCATGGAGGAGCTTTTGTCCCTGATAGAGACCGCCCTTTCCCTGGCAGGAGGGCACAGGGAGACTTTGATCCCGGGCTTCACCCATACTCAGCATGCTCAGCCCACCACCCTTGCCCACCACCTCCTGGCCCACGCCGATGCCTTCACCAGGGATTTAGAGCGGCTGACTGATGCCTACTCCAGGGTCAACTTGAGTCCCCTTGGTGCCGCAGCCTTCGCCTCCACAGGCTTCAAGGTGGACAGAAAGAGGACCTGCGAGCTTCTGGGCTTTGATGGACTCATAGAAAACAGCATGGATGCCGTCTCCACCAGGGACTTCGTCCTGGAGGTTCTGTCAGTCCTGGTCATACTCATGGTCAATTTAAGCAGAGTAGCCGAGGAGCTGGTCCTGTGGTCCACCTCCGAGTTCTGCTACTTGGAGCTGGACAATCGCTATGCTTCCACCAGTTCCATCATGCCCCAGAAGAAGAACCCTGATACAGCTGAGTTGGCCAGGGCCAAGGCAGGTTCGGTCATAGGGAGCTTGGTATCAGCCCTGACAATCTGTAAGGCTCTTCCCATGAGCTACAACAGAGACCTCCAGGAGCTTACACCTCACCTCTGGAGAGGCATGGACTGGGCCAGGTCCACCGTTCGCATATTGAACGGCTGCTTATCGACTGTTAAGTTCAACACCCAGAGGTTGTACGAGTGCTCGGGAGCCGGTTTCTCCACGGCCACGGAGCTTGCCGATTCCCTGGTCAGGGCAACAGGCATGCCCTTCAGAACCGCCCACCAGATCGTGGGAAGGCTTGCTTCCAGAGGAAACCATCCTACCTTAGAAGAGCTGAACGAGGCTGCCCTGGAGCTGGCTGGAGTGAAACCCAGCTGCCTGGGTTTCACTAAAGAGATGTTGGAGCGGGCTTTGGATCCCAGGTCCAACGTGGCCTTGAGAGCGGGCACTGGAGGGCCTGCGCCCGCTGAGACCGAGAGGATGATCTCTGACAGGGTTTTCAGGGCAGGGGTTTTGGCTGACATGATCAGGAGCAAGAGACGAAAAGTTGAAACTGCTATGGATGATTTGAGGCAGATGCAGTGACCTCAGGATCTCTAACTATCGCAAAAAATAAATCCCAGGAGATAAGAGTGTATTGTGCCCTGCTATCTCCTGGCATGGGCAAAAAGATCCATGGGGTTGGAATAACATGTTCTGGGGACTGGTAAAACTGATGTTCTGGCTGGTGACGTTGCCTCTGAGATTTGTGCTGAGGATAAGCAGGTTCATGATGTTTCTGATACTGCCCATGCTGGCCATGAGGATTTTTAGGAGCATGATGGCAGGTAACTGGCCGCCGAGGCCTTAGATTCTACTTGTTTTTTGGGCATATTTAGTCAATTCAGATTTCGATCATGGGATTTTCGTTTTACGTTATCATAGATACCCCACCCAATCTCGAATTCTTCACCGTGAACGCCATTGTCGCCTGTGAATGCTCCCCGTCCTAAAGTCCGGGGCTTCCATCGATTTTACGAAGAGATTGCATCCCCAATCTCAG
>CAZKWM010000122.1:0-7439 GCA_964556405.1 uncultured Methanotrichaceae archaeon
ACTACCACGAGTTTATACAAATCCGTTAACATGATAGACACGCTCCATAGATGGGTATTAAAATCGAATACACATCTCCGATATTTCAGATAAATTTTAATCTGCTTCCATTGAGTTGGCAGACCTTTCGCGAAAATGCAATCTAGGTTGGCGAGATCTTTGCTGCAGGTTTCGTGTTCGATGATCCATTACCGGTAAGCTACCTGCAGCGCGCCAGATATTAATTAATACAAGCATAAATGAGCTCCCCATCATGAGCGAGAAGCCCTTCGTGGAGACAGAGACCGATAGGACCAAATCCAAGTGGGTGGCCAGAACTTTTAAAGAGTTTGGCAGGCCCAGGATCACGGTCAAGGCTCTTTTCTATTACGCCATGAGCCGGAAAGCCGCTGATTATCCCATATGCGGGGGCTTTGTAGGCGAGATTCGCATCATGAGGTCCTATCATGAGAGCGATGGCGAGCGCCTGGCCAAGTGGGTCCATAAGGCACGGGATCTTGGCTATATTGGAAAGGATGCCGTACTGACCGAGGTCCCGGGGGAGAATGTCTTTGCCGCGGAGGCCAAAGGAAGAAAGGACGGACAGCCAAGGCTTGAGCTGTGGCTGAATAAATCCGCGCTCAATCTTCTAATCCTCCCTGTCTGCGAGAAGATGGGTGTCACCCTAGTGTCGGTGGAGGAAAGGCCTTCGGATAAAGCCCTGGATGATCTGTGCCTCCGGTCTGAAGGTCCATCGGAGGTTCTCTGCTTATCAGACCTGAGCCCTAGGGGTATCGGCTTTTGCAGAGATCTGGCCGAGGGAATCTCCAGAGCCTGTCCTGGGAAGTATATAAAGCTGAGGCGCATAGGTCTCACGCCATCCCAGATCCTCAAGATGAAGATCTTCATGCCCCCTTGGGCTGTATCCACAGCTCTATTCGGGGCAGGAGCTGACCTAAAAATCTCCAGGGAAGAGGTAGTCAGATATAAAAAATATCTAAAGCCCTACAATCTCGATGCCAGGAGGATGGCAGAGCTGGACGCTCTGGAGGTCTATTATCCTGGGGGATTGGCAGGATTTGTTGAGGCAGCCCTTACAGATCAATCTGGGGAATGGTTGCTTGACCTGGAGGGAGGAGTTAAGCCTGGGCAGTACGATGTGGACAAGGCAGGCGATTGAGGTCTAAAGGTTATGTTGTGGCCTTGATTCAATCATCTTATGGCCACTGCTGCCCTCTAATTCTGCCTTTCTTAAATCTGCCTCTCTTATCTCTCGACATGTCTTATAAGATCCTCAGTGATGACGAAGCTCTCGTCCACCGCTGAGAGAAGCTCGTCGTGAATGGAACTCGGAGAATAGTAAAGGGTGACCAGGACGCCCATCTCCTTGGCAGCCTCAATCGCCGGTACGAAGTCGCTATCGCCGGTTACCAGGACCGCCTTTCCTATAACTCTCGCGCAGCTCATCCTCACCAGGTCCACTGCCAGGGAGATGTCCACCCTCTTTTGGACGAACTCCCCTGCCACGCAGCCAAGCCTTCCCAGCTTGACGTCGAATCTGGGAAGCCTCTTTATGGTGTAGATGAACTTGTCCATGGAGGAGAACCTTCGCCTCTCCTCCTCAGTAGGCGGATTGCTCTGGAAAGGCATGCAGTTATAGTAGTAGGTCCTCAACCTTTCGTAATCATCGCATAATATCTCTGAGAACTTAGACAGATCGATTCTTGGCTTGCCGAAGTCGATATCCAGGATCTTAGTTAAATAAGCGCCATCTATAAAGACAGCTGCTCTGCCTGCAGAATTAATAGGAATAGAAGCTCACCGTCATTATAATTTACTGCCATCCCCAGGAACGGCAGCGGTCATTATGCAGCTTAAACTCTGAACCAAGGTATATCTATTTTTCGCTGATATTAAATCTATCTTCGACATTTCATTACTTTGACACCGGTATTTAGCCTCGGTGCAGCCTCCTATTCATTATATCTAAGGAGGCGAACTACTTATATTTGGTGATCCAGTCAGATTGTAATAAGGATTATGAGATTAAAGAGCCTGAGGATTAAGAGGATCGAGGACTTTCCCAGGTCCTATCTGATAGAGCTTATGGTGAGCCTTAGAGCACCAAAGAGTAAGACAAAAATAATCAGGTTTAAAAAGAGCGTTGATAAGGATCTTGATAGAGAAGATTAATAAAGGGCTGGATTAGCGATATTAAATAGAGCGAAATGAGACTCAAGCGAGGTTCAAGCATTAGGCTCGTGCCTCTGAGATAACTCCCCTGATCCCTACCACATAGCTCTTCAGAGGAATGCACTTTCCCGAGCTCTTTACCGCCCCACTGACCAGATTGTTCAGAGCCTTGCAGCAGGGCACCGTCATATAGAGCGCCGTGATGCCCTTTACATCATTCATCCTAAGGATGCGGGTCAGCTTCTCTAAGAGCTGATTTCTATCATCGAACTTGGGGCAGTCGATCATGGACACCCTCCCCTTTATGAAGTTCTGGTGCACAGCAGAGCAAGCAAAGCCGATGCAATCGGCAGCTATCAGCAGACTGGAATCCCTGAGGTAAGGCGCGTTGGGCTGTATCAGCTTTTATCTGTATGGACCAGTAAGAGAGCTCAAACGGCAGGTTTAGAGTCGCCCCACCCTCCTTTTGTGCCTATCCTGGTGCCATCCCTCCCGATGGCGCCTCCATTGGATTCATGCTTATGGGGGCTGTGCAGATCGCGACGGGAGCCTCGATATTTCTTGCCACTGCCTTTTCCACTTTTGCTCTTCATGCCTCGGCATTGAACTCTTCAGCTTCCCTCTCATCTATGCTCAGGGCACCTGATGTACAGACAGAGAGGCAGGCTCTAAGGCCATCGCAGAACCTATCGCTTATTACTTTTGCCTTTCCTTCCACCAGCTTCATACAAAGGTAAAAGATCGACAGATATCTTTGAAACTGCTTTCATTATAGCTGGCTATGACTTTGAGCCCGGATTTGATATCCTTATGGGCGTGGATTAGAACATACTCACCATTCTCCTTGGTGCAATTGATAAATCCCCTATAGGTGTAGGTCTCGAGGCCTTTGACATCGGTACCAGTATCTTCGATGCTGAAGATCATATCATCACCCTTGATGGTCTTCATACTGCTGATCGTTGGTCCCTGGCCTTCGATGCTGACAGCAAAGTCCTCGAGGTCCTTATAAAATTTGGAGCCGTAAAGAATTATGGACAAAATAGGCTTCGACGCCCCGGGCCTTGCCAGGTTCAGTATGAGGCAAGGGTTTCCGTTGTTATTGACTTTGTAAGGGAGATCTATCTGAACGCATCCTTTACTCGTATTAAATCTCTGAAACTCTGCAAAAGCTGAGCCGATAAATAGCATTAAAGCCACTACTATTAGCATCCCTCTCCCTCTCATGAGTAAGCGTTGACCTTTATCTTATTAAGCTTATGGGAATTTTATATTTAATGCAAATGGTAGAACTGAAGCCACTGCTTTTTATCAAATTTGCAATATCAGAATAATCATCAGATCTATCGAGGGTTTTATATTTAATCCTTGAGCAAAACCTCCAAGGATTCCATAGCCTTTGCTTCAGCTTCCTCTTCAGTTCTTATTCCCTGGCAGATCCGCCTGTCTTTTTCGGCCCTCAGATAGGCCGTCTTGAGGAGTTCCAGCTGATCCAGGAGGCTGGGCAGGGCATCCAGAACCTCGGCCATATATTTCTGCACGAACTGAGTCTGGGCTTTTGTCAGGCCTCCTGCCTTTATGGCTATGGTGGCGACCTGACCATACTCCTCGGTGTGGGCGCGAAGGCGTTCTAAATCCAGGGTCATATTGAGGCCTCTAATTTTGGGGCTTTGACTGCAGGGCTGATATCGTATACTTTATTCCGAGGAGCTTGATACTTTATAGTTCTATCTACATCCTGCTAGCCATTAACATCTCCAATAGGACAATAAGTCGATATAATTGGCATAGCCAAATTAATTAAAGATATCATCCCAGTGATTTAAAAAACTTGTTTTGAGGAAAAAACCAACCTCTTTTAAACAACCGGTCATTATATAGGGTACCATCGCGATCAGCTTCATAAGACATACTTTAATATGTATATTTATAAATTTATAAATCTTTCCGACACAGCAGAAAAGATATGAAAAAAGTTTAAAATAATGGCTCGCCTGCATCGAAAATTGCTTGGGATGAAGTAAGATTAGCACAATTAAGAATGTGGAAGGAGATTTGTGCTGCTGCTGTACTGATCCCTGGGGAGGAGGAACCTCAGATTGCAGTCCACCATGCCCAGATATTGAATACCCTTATGCCAAGTCGGGCTATTGTATCACCGAGGGTAGGACTTGCGATGTAGAATGATAATGATTGCCACAATTAGCTAACCATGGTTAAAGAGATACGATAATGAAGTTTAAGCTGCAAGTATTGGCGATGGGTCTACTCGTCCTATGTGGAGCGCAAGCTCAGTCAGAAGGTCTCGATAAGATGATGCAGAGCGATCTTGGATTAATAAAGAACTGTGGCATCTCTGCACTAGCCTGAATGGTATGGAATCCCATTCTCTACCTACGCCTGAGTATGCATGATGTATGTGTCGGAAAAGACACTAATAAAGGATTCTAATTTCATTTCGAATTCAATGGATTTCGCCTCATCGACCATCTTCTGGAATGGACGCCCGCTGATTCGATCCAACTGTAGTATATTAAACAACAAAATTACAGTAACGGGCGTAAGCACGGGCGTCCTGCTCACAGACGACGAGGCTTTGCTTGAGAACTGTAAGATCGCAGGTAATGAGTGGGCTATCGATAACGATAGGGGTCCTTCATGTTACGGTTACTATTGAGGAAGCATTTACGTTCTTCCGGGCACCAAAATGACTCTCAATAACTGTGTAGTCAAGGATAATACCGGAGGGAAAGGCGCCAGCGTATGCAATCGTGGTACCTTAGTGATCAATGACAGTGATATCTCAGGTAATTCTGGGCCGGCATTTGTCCGTAACGATACTCGATATTGGGGCTATGGTGGCGGTTTACTTAACGAGGACAATGCAATCTTGAATCGTGTTAGTTTATCGAAAAACAACGCAGAAAAAGGCTGAGCCGTCTACAACAACGACACTTTGGACATCAATGAATCCACCCTTTCAGATAATCTCGCCCAAAAGGACGAGGCTATCTACAATGCTGGGTCTGGCAGGCTCAATCTAGATGGGCTCACCACTATCAACAGCAATAGGGCATATAAAGGTGGAGTTATTTACAACGAGGGCACTATAATCCTTAAAGATGCCATCTTCGTGGGCAACGGGATAGTAGCTTATCTGCAGGAAGGGATGGTTGAAGAACAGGTAAATTAATCCGGACATTCCTGACCTTCACAAGCCTGTTATCGTTTTTTAACCTTAGATGTGGCAAGAATCTTCAGAAATCCCTCTTTCAGCACTCTCACTTCAACTATCCAACCACCTAGTCTATTATGGGGCCTTTTCTCGTCTTCAGAGTGAACTTGCAATAAAAGCTTACTAATTTTACCGAAATTATAGTAATTTAAGCTCTATGGTGTCCTTTCTTTGGGATTCATCTTCTACCTTTTCGTAATTATCGCTGTATTGGTTTATTCGCTCCTGGAGGTCAACCAGGGGCTTAGAATCGACGAATCTGAATACGCGGATAGTTTTGTGACTCCCCCAGCTTTCGGTCATGCCTCTAATCAACTGAAAACTATATAACCTAGGCTACAGATAACGATCTCTGAGGAAAGCAATGGAATCAGAGATCGAGAAACCTGATATAACTTCGTCAAACCTCACAATACCTTAAGGCTAGAGCACTGTGATGGATACATAAAATGGGTCAGAAGAACTCCTGATATGGCTGAAGGACTTACTGATCATATTTGGTCTTTAAGCAAACTGCTGAGCTTCAGGGCCCTTGTTCAATGATACCGGGGCACGACTCAATTAAGTTCATGATGATCTTCTACGCAACCCTGGTGCTAGTGCTCTTCATTGATGTCCTTCTCCATCTGTTGGAGGAGAGTGACGAGGAAACGATGGCCAATAATCTACGCAGGGCTTCCCTAATTGGGGTGCCTGTCCAGACCATTGGCCTGTACGCAGCTCTCTTCTATAGAGCTATGTAGAATCGGGCAATGTAGACTCTAGGACCTTAACCAAAGAAGGTTTAGTATAAATATAGGCCGAGAAATGATCAGAGATATGACTTTTCATGTCGATATCAAGGGCTGGGCCGAGCTGAATGGATCGCGCCTGTCTTTGAGCGATATAAGCGCCCTATTATCCAAAGATCCTGCCTCCGTTACAGGATTTGGCGGCGAGTTCATCCTTCACTGGAACGACTGTCGCGCCCGAGATCACTTCGGTATAATGCTAGGGGATGCCCCTCCAGGAGCCTTTGTCTGCGAGGAAGAGATAGCAGGCAGCGTGAACCCGTCCACGCCTCCCATGGACCTTGCCCAGGCTATAGAGATAGCAGTAGGTCTCAGGAGTGATGAAGGCATCGTTGCTCTCTCGGGAGGAGTGGACTCGGCCCTGGTAGCCCGCCTGGCTAGAAGGGAATGCCTAGCGGTGGGCATGGAAGGGTCCCATGACCTAAGGAAGGCCAGGGAGGTTTCCGGCAATCTTGGCCTGAATCTGGAGGCCTTAGTCATCGATCCTCGTTCGGTAGAAGGGGCCTTGAGAGAGGTTCTTGAGGTGATCCCCAGGATCAACCCGGTGGACGCGTCCATTGCAACCACCCTGTACTTCGTGGCCAAAGGAGCTGCAGATCGAGGATACAAGCGCGTCATAGCTGGCCAGGGAGCAGATGAGCTTTTCGGAGGCTATTCCCGATATCTTCAGAGCCGAAATCTGGCTGAAGACCTGGAGAAGGATTTTGCAGGCTTAAAAGTTCAGCTTCAGAGGGACCAGGCGGTGGGAAGCCACCACGGCATTTACTTCTCCCTGCCTTACATGGACGTCAGGGTTGTGAGGGCTGCTAGAGGAATTCCCCCCGAGGAAAAGGTTGCAGGCGACATAAGAAAGAGACCTTTGAGGATGGTGGCTTTGAAGTACATGCCGGCGTCCATTGCCTGCTACCAGAAGAAGGCCATGCAATACGGCACTGGAGTTCAAAGGGAGATAGAGAGACTGGCCTCCAAGAGGGGCTTTGGAAGATCGGTCCAGGACTATCTCAAGCACCTCACGAAGGCTGGCTGTAGGGCTTAACCAATTTAACGTCTTGTGCTTTATTGGCTCGGCATCTTTCTCTATGAGCTTGTCACTTTGATTGTAAAAGACCGTGCCATCATAAAGGCTCAGTCTTGGATCTACCTTCCGCCGGAAGGTTTCCAGGAAGAAGCTCATGATATCGTGATAGCTCGCTTTTGGATCTACCTCAACGGCCTCTTTCTTGTAAACTCCTCCGAACAGG
>CAZKWM010000123.1:0-5471 GCA_964556405.1 uncultured Methanotrichaceae archaeon
TGGTCTGCGCAGACGCCGGCCATCTCGTACTCCAGGCATATGCCGAACTCCTTCTGGGAGGAGCCTATGAACCTGGCAGCGCCCGAGGAGGGGCCGTCAGCACCTATGGTGACCTTCGGCCGAAGAGTGCCCGAGAAGTGGCCCGAGAGCGTTACGCCCTCCGATGTGACCTCGGCCCTGGTGGCAGGAAGGATCTCAGCCCCTGCCTCCGCCGCCCTATAGGCCAGATACCTGTCAAAAACCCTTCTGTCCAATACCCTTCCCTGAACGCGAAACTCCTTAGAGCCGCCTGAGGGGGCGTATATGCGCTGTATATTAGTGTGGTGAATGATACAACGCTCAGGAATATTATAGAGGGATTCGGGCAGCCTAGCCCTGGGCAAAAGCTCCCGGAGCTCGAAGTTCTCGGGCAAAAAGCCCCCGCACTGGACGGGGCTCCCTATCTCAGCCTTCCGCTCGACCACCACCACACAGGCCCCGGACCGGGCTGCGACCTCGGCAGCCGTGGACCCAGCAGGGCCTGCGCCTATGACTGCAATGTCGGTCTTCATGCTTCACCGCTGACCATGGCCATAAGACCCAGCTCCAGGAGAGCATCCTGGGCCTCCCCAAAGGCCAGATAGATCTCGTCCCTCTGCCACTCCATCTGGCTTACCATGGGCTCGGCCGAGAGCCAGACCTGGAGGTCATCTCCCCTGACCATCTTGACGCAGGCCAGCATGTCGGCCTGGGTGAGCCTGTAGACCACGTGGCTTCCTGTGGGAGTGTACCAGGTCGGGTGAAGGGCCTTGAGCGTCTCCACAAAGGCGTCCCACCCGAAGCTCCCCAGGATCTTTGCTCCATCGGCCAGGACTGGCTTCAGATCCACGTGAAGATCGAGGTGAGCCCGCTCCCCGGAGACCTTCTCAGATACAGCCCTGACAACCTCCCTGTACCTGGAGTTCTCCCTGTCCACCATAAGATTGTTCCTGCCGAAGAGCTCCTCGGCAATGGATGGAAAGAAGGGGGCAAGCCTGATCTTCTCGGTGGGCGAGGTGATCAGGGATACGCCCACGAAGAAGATGGCGGAGAGGGTCAATCCCACCAGAACCCCGTGTTCCGTAAGGTAAGGGTAGACGGACTCCAGGGGCTGCCCCAGCCAGAAGAGCTCGTAGGATATGAGAGCTATCTGGGTGCCTCCGCCTATAACCAATGCTGCCAGGGCGCCTTCCTTGGTGGCCCTCGCCCAGAATATGCCTCCAAGGAGGGGGAAAAAGTAGGAGGTAGTTCCTATCACAGTGGCTATGATCACGGCGTCCATGATGCTCTCCACGTTCAGGGCGATGGATGCCGAGATGGCGATCATAGCAATGACTAAAACCCTGTTTATGGCCAGCATCTCCTTCATGCTGGCCTCGGGCCTCAGGTACCTCTGGATGAGATCCCTAGAGATGCAGGAGGCCCCTGAGGTGGCAAAGGTATCGGTGCAGGACATGGAGGCCGCGGCAAATCCAACAGCTAGAAGGCCCAGGGCCACCGGGGGCACGCTATCCACTATGAACTGGAGGTAGAGCATCTCCGCCTCCAATTCTCCTGACGGGATGGGATAGCGAGAGCTGAGGCCTATGGCCGTCAAGAAGCAGCAGAGGTAGACCAGGATCATGAGGGCAGCGCCGCCTATGAGGCCAAGCTTTGCCGACCTCTCGTCCCTGGCGGCCCAGATCTTCTGCCATGGGTCCTGCTCTGCGATCCATCCGGGCATGAGGGCCAGGAGGAAGACCAGGGCCCCCAGGACGCCTTTCATGGAGAAGGGATACCACCAGCTCGACCCAAGGGCGGCAGCTGCAGCTGCCATGGAGCTTCCCGCCTGGGAGGGCGTATGCACTGCCATGTAGGTCACGAAGGCGGCAAGACCGGCCAGTAATATATACTGCGGGATGTCCGTCCTCACCACAGCCCTGAAGCCCCCGACACTCACGTAAAAGGCAACCGATGCAGCCATGATGAGGACGGCATAGAGAGACTGAACTCCAAAGAAAGTGCCAAGGACGAGCTTGAAACCTATGAAATCAACAACGGAGAAGAGGACCATCATGATGGTAATAGCAACGGCCACGGGCGCCCTGATAGAGGGAGCATAGCGGATCTCCATGAGCTCGGGCTGGGTCAGAGCAGGTATGTTCTTGATCCTGCCCGTGAGCATGGCTATGACCACCAGGGCCGATACGTTGGGAAAGATCCAGACCCATATGGAGCCCACGCCTATGAGGAGGAACAGGCCCGTGGCCAGTAGAAGGGCACTGGTTGTGATCCAGGACGCTGCAGCGGAGACTGCAATGGTTCCGAGCCCAAGCTCCCTGTTGGCGAGCCAGAACTCAGTAACAGAGCTTCGCTTTCTAGACGACTGCAGGCCCATGATGGCCAGCATCGCTATGTACAACCCTAAGAAGACGAGGAAGAGGTAGTAGGGATCCATCCAGTCACCCACCGCGGCTACGATACCGACCTATTTAACATATGGGTCACGCGCGACGCATATCAGCAAGTACTTAAATAAAGCTGCCCTGGCACATCTGAGGTCCTATGATGAGGAGCGATATAACCAAGCGAGGGCCAGAGAGGGCGCCCCACAGATCCCTATTCAAGGCCACGGGCCTGGTAGATGAGGAGATAGACAGGCCCTTTGTGGGTATCGTCAATTCGTGGAATGAGTTCATACCTGGCCACATCCACCTGGACAAGATAGGCCAGGCGGTCAAGGCCGGCATCAGGTCTGCGGGAGGCATCCCCTTCGAGTTCCAGACCATCGGAGTATGCGATGGCTTAGCCATGGGCCACAAGGGCATGAGGTACTCTCTGCCAAGTAGGGAACTCATAGAGGACTCCATTGAAATCATGGCCGAGGCCCACCAGCTCGACGGCCTGGTGATGATACCCACCTGCGACAAGATCGCTCCTGGGCACATTATGGCCGCAGGAAGGCTCAACCTTCCCACAGTAATAGTTACTGGAGGGCCCATGCTCCCGGGCTTCGCCTGCGACAAGGAGCTCGATCTCATCAACGTCTCCGAGGGCTGGATAGCAGGAGGAGAATCCATGGCCATCCTGGAGGAGTACGCTTGTCCCGGAGCCGGGTCCTGCGCCGGGCTTTTCACAGCCAATACCATGGCCTGTCTCACCGAGGCCCTGGGCCTATCCCTACCCGGGTGCGCCACAGCCCATGCCGTGGACGCCAGGAAGGTCAGAATCGCCAAAAAATCGGGCATGAAGATCATGGAGCTCATACAGAAGGAAATCATGGCCAGGGATATAGTTACTGAAAAGTCCCTGGAGAACGCCATACGTTTGGATATGGCCATAGGCGGCTCCACCAACACGGTCCTTCACCTGCCAGCCATTGCCTCAGAGTTCGGCATGGAGCTGGACCTGGACATCTTCAACAGGCTCAGCAAGGAGACCCCTCACCTGGTCAACCTCAGGCCCGGAGGTCCCCACCGCATGCTGGACCTGGATAGAGCAGGCGGCATCCAGGCGGTCCTCTCCAAGCTCAAGCCCAAGCTCAACCTCGACGTCCTCACCGTCACCGGAAGAACCATGGGCGAGGAGCTGGAGGACTTGAAGATAGTCAACCCCGAGACCAACGCGCGCGTCATAGCATCCCTAGATAAGCCCGTCCACGCGGAGGGAGGCATAGCCATCCTCATGGGAAGCCTGGCGCCCGAGGGATGCGTGGTCAAGCAGACCGCGGTCTCGTCTAAGATGATGAGGCACACCGGCCCCGCCGTGGTCTACGACTCCGAGGAGGAGTCCATGCAGGGAATAGTGGGCGGCAAGGTCAAGGCGGGTGACGTGGTGATCATAAGGTACGAAGGTCCCAAGGGTGGCCCAGGCATGAGGGAGACCCTGGCCCCGACCTCGGCCATAGCCGGCGCCGGCCTCAGCGAGTCCGTAGCCCTGATCACCGATGGAAGGTTCAGCGGAGGCACCAGAGGACCCTGCATAGGCCACGTCTCCCCCGAGGCAGCGGTGGGCGGGCCTTTGGCCATGGTGAAGAACGGGGACACCATAAGCATAGACATACCCGGCAGAAGGGTGGACCTCCAGGTGGATGCGGCAGAGTTGGAGAAGAGGCGCAAGGCCTGGAGGCCTCCAGAGCCCAAGGTCAAGGGAGGGGTCCTGGACAGGTACAGAAGAGCGGTCACCTCTGCCAGCAAGGGCGGAGTCCTCAGATGACCGATACACGGTGCTTCGTAGCGGTAGAGCTGCCAGAGAGCATGCGCGAGGAGATAGGAAGGATAGAGGTCGATCTCAAGGTCCCGGGCCTGAGGTTGGTCAAGCCCGACCTCTGCCACGTGACCCTGAAATTCCTAGGCGGGGTGCCCGAGAAGAAGGTCCAGAAAGCCATAGAGGCCTTGAAGGGCGTCAAAGCCGCACCCTTCGACCTCAAGGTGGCTGGAGTCGGCACCTTCCCCGGCAGGTCCATCAAGGTGGTCTGGCTGGGCTTGAAAGGCGAGACGGGAGACCTACACAAGCAGGTGGAGGATGCCCTGGAGCCCCTGGGCTTTGAGAGGGAGAAGAGGAAGTTCAGCCCCCACGTTACCCTAGGACGGGTGGGCAGTCCCAACTCGGAGACCACCCAGGAGCTGGTACCTAAGATCGCCAGGTTTTCGGATGAGGACCTGGGGACCTTTCGCGTGGACAGGTTCTATCTCAAGAAGAGCACCCTGACCCGGGAGGGGCCTATCTATGAAAACCTCGCCGAGTACGGCCTCTGAGATAGAGGAGGAGGTTTTGGCCAGGGTCCGCCCGACCCCTGAAGATGGAGAAAGGATCAGGATGGTGGCGGACTCCATCCTCACCAGGATCTCAGACCTGGCCAAAGAAAGGGGCCTCCCAGCCCAGACCATGCTGGTAGGATCTGCCGCCCGGGGAACGTGGCTGGCCGGAGACCACGACCTGGACATCTTCATAGCTACGCCTAAGGGTTCAGAACTTGATGACGCCCTGAATCTTGCCCGAGCCATGGCTCCGGAGCATGAAGAGAAATATGCTGAACATCCCTACGTTCACGCGACCATAGAGGGCTTCGACGTGGACCTGGTGCCCTGCTATCTTTTGGAAAATACATCCAGCCTCAAGTCGGCCGTGGACAGGACGCCCTTTCACACCCGCTATGTCCTGGGGAGAATAAAGGGCCTGGAGGATCAGGTCCTGCTTCTAAAGCAGTTCATGAAGGGCATTGGGGTCTACGGCTCGGAGCTCAAGGTCGGGGGCTTCTCAGGGTACCTATCCGAGCTTCTGGTGCTACGCTACGGCTCCTTCATGGGCACCCTGGAAGAGGCATCCGGGTGGAGACCGAGAGAAATAATAGATCTAGAGGGCATGGGGACTTTATCCCACGGTGAGCCCCTGGTGGTGGTAGACCCTGTGGACCCGAAGAGAAACGTGGCTGCGGCCCTCACCCTGGACAAGATGCTCCAGTTCGCGGCGTC
>CAZKWM010000123.1:5571-7410 GCA_964556405.1 uncultured Methanotrichaceae archaeon
TCTTTACCTCATCGATCCTCTTGGCAACCTTAAGGTCCGTCCCCTGGACCTCGGGCGCAGATCCCTGGAAGGCTCTGATCTCGGCCACCACCGCCTCGGCCTGGGCCCCCAGGTTGTATCCTCCCTCCAAGGTTGCCACTAGCCTTCCCTGGCAGCACTTATCCGCGATCTTCTTGACGGCTCCGGCCATGGCCCCAAAGCCGGCCGTGGTCAGGGACATGCCCCCAAGAGGGTCGTCCTTGTGGACGTCGTGGCCCGCCGAGACCAGGACTATATCCGGCTTGAACTCTAGGGCCACGGGCACTAGGATCTCCCTGAAGACCTGGAGGTAACCTTCATTGCCGGTGCCCGAGGGCAGGGGCACATTGACCTTGGACCCCTCAGCACCATCGGTTCCCACGTCCTCGGCCCTGCCCGTCCCTGGGTAGTGGGGGTACTGGTGAGTAGAAAAATATAGTACGGACTTATCCGAGTAGAAGATGGCATTGGTGCCATTGCCGTGGTGGACGTCCCAGTCCACTATGAGGACTTTCTTTAAGCCCCTGGCCTGGGCATACCTGGTTCCTACTGCCACGTTATTGAAGATGCAAAATCCCATGCCGCGACTGGACATGGCGTGGTGGCCTGGGGGCCTCACAAGGGCAAAGGCGTTGTCGAAGCCCCTCATCACCGCATCTATGCCCGATATGACGCCGCCCGCTGCCATGACCGCCGCGCCATAGGAGCCACTGGAGAGTGTGGTGTCCACGTCCAGATATCCCCCGCCCTGCTCGCATATGGCCTTGACAGTATCTATATACCTCTTGCCATGGACCTGGGCTATCTGATCCACGGTGGCGGGCTTTGGCGTGATGTACTCCACCGGTATGTTTTCCTTATTTATCCTATCCAGGATGGCTGTAAGCCTCTCCTTTCTCTCAGGGTGGCCGCCCGTGTCGTGATCAAGGTAGACGGGATGGTAAACTAGGCCGGTCTTCATCCACACCAAGGTGGACGGATGAGTAAAAACACTTTTCTACAAAGGAAGCCTCTGCTCCTGGGGGAGAGGGCAAAAAGGTGCAAAAGCTGCTCCTTTTCCTGTATCCAAAGCCCTAAGGAAGCGATATTTCCTCATCCCCTAATGGTATCACCTTTGACTAACTGATTAAAGGGACTGACCATTCTCAAGCATGTGATAAGATGAAAAGATGATAGTTAGCAAAATTCTACCGCCTTAGGAAAAAATCCCCTTCCAGGCGGTGAATG
Source organism: uncultured Methanotrichaceae archaeon (assembly GCA_964556405.1). Taxonomy (GTDB): domain Archaea; phylum Halobacteriota; class Methanosarcinia; order Methanotrichales; family Methanotrichaceae; genus UBA114. Next base: position 6,817 of record CAZKWM010000123.1, read on the forward strand.
ATCTAAACCTAGAAGTAGCCAATAATCGTTGGAAACCAGATATTACCAGGCATTCTGGAAAGAAGATAGGAAAAGAGTTTCCTACCTTTTGGGGAAGCGGGGGATAGAGCCCAAAACCGCGGCTGGAGGACCAAAAAAGATATAATAGGGAAATACACTATCACTACCCTATAATCCCCTATGGGATTAGGAGGGTGATGTAGCTAATACAGGTCTGAAAGACGCCGGCGTTGAGGCGTTGACTGAGTGCCTGACCAAAGATGTGGCGTTCGAAGGCCTATTCAGGCGATGGTTTTAACATCAGACTGTATGCTGCAATATATCCGAAAGGGAAAATAGGAGGTTAAAAGATGAAGAGATTGACTGCGATTGCGCTCACAGCGGCCATGCTATTCGTAGCATCCGCGATGATTGCAGTCGGCCAAGTCCAACCCGTGGAGATCAGGGGTCAAGTTGCCACCGGCGACTTCACCTGGAACCCACAGAACTTCGCCGGCTTCTACTACGACATAAAGGATGACATTGGAACCGAGTCCCTCACCACCGCTATAACCGAGGGCAACAAGCTCTCCGGTGACTCCCCATACGGCGTCA
>CAZKWM010000124.1:0-4395 GCA_964556405.1 uncultured Methanotrichaceae archaeon
ATTTTCTTTTTGCCTCCACAGATGGTCTCTCCCACCAGGAGGTCGGCCGACTGAAAGTAGGGGCAAAGCCTTGAGATCTTGAAGCCAAAGGAGAATTTTATCAGGGGGCAGGTGTTCCTAGGAAGGATTTTTTCGGCATCGACTATGGGAAACTCGGCCTCTCCGCAGAGGATGAGGGGCACCGCCACTGCAGCGTGGACAAGCTCCATAGGGAAGAATGCGCAGAAGGCTCCTATCACCTTGTCGCCGTTGTTCTTTCTGTCGAAGACCTCTTTGGGCCTCTTGCCGTGGTCCAGGATAAAGGAGTCGTAGTATGCTATGCTCTTTGGCCTGTTCTCCTGGCTTTGCTCCTGTGGGCGTTATGGCGCTAGCAAGAACCCTACCATTCAGGACTATGGCCTTGAAGGAGGTGGATCCGAGATCGATACCAATGTACGTCTTTGCCCTGGATCGAATATTTACTATAAAGTATAAATTCGAATAGAAAGCCGCAAATATTGCCTTAATCTCAAGATTTATTGAATAGTCAAACCTAGTATGGGTCGGTGAGCGATAAATGAGGGATCTACTTTGCTGACCACGGAATGAAACCGTCCGGTTTGGGCATCGGGAGTCTTTTGCCTGGCTTCAGGGGGCTGAAGGGTATCGTCCGGGAGGAAGCGACCTAATAAACTGCCTTCAAGCCTCCCTTATCCTTTAATATTTTTATTTAACTGTTAGTTCTCTGCCACCGTTCTGAGATCTAACGCTTCTTATCGATTTCAGCTTTCATATGTTCCAGCCGTCCTTTAACCATGTTAGCTTTCTTGCAATGGGATGCTACCTTAGGATTACAGGTGGTTAGGACATCCATGGACATGTTTGCCATCGAATTAAAATTCAAATCCTCCATCAGAGAGAGGAAAAGAGACATGCGATTGGCAAATTCCCTGCACTTCTCATAATCAGCTATGGCACCGTCATGCAGCTTGCAGAGTTGGCCCATCTCCTGGCTGATCTCAGCCCATTTTTGGTTATCCATGATCTTTCTATCCGCGATTTTATGGGGCTGCCCATTATAGCGTTTGAACAAAAAAAGCTTTGCCCTGGGAAGAGAGTATTTAGCCGAGGGATCAAACCAAGGATATCGGCAAAGATTGCCGGTATACAATGGTACTTATTTCATAATCCTAAGCCTCAAGCTCTTTAGCAAGGGTTTCAATATCACTTGTCCCAGAAAAGAACGCCCAGACTATGGAAAAACGGTTCAAAAATAGCGATCTGGCGGTGTCCGTCCAAGAGATTAAAAAAGAGTCGACTTCTATGCATGCAAAAAAGGAAGAAGGAGCGATCCTAAATCTCCCGGTTGTCCGATATCACGACGTTCCCCCGCAGCTTAATCCCGCTGTCCTCTGTAGGAATTTATGGCTGCATCAATTCGAGCCCGGTTTCCTGAAATAATAGTGTTATCGAGTGTGACGATGCTATGGACAGTGGAGATTGCACCACCCCCCGCCACTGAAGAACTCCACGGGGTTTGTGTAGTTGGTAGGTAGCGCCCGGTTATTAGTTATGCGACCGCATCTAACCACGAGGTCACTGTTAACCAGGCAAATTACCCCTGCACTGGATGGATTATTCGCCATCTTGTTTAACTTATCTACGTCCATAGACATCGTTTTACCTATTTTCTCCTGCTCTATAGCTGTTCTTAAGCCTAATACCGATCCCTGATCCTCATATCCAGGTGATTTACCTTCTCAAAAACATCCGTCCGATCATCCCAGCCTACCTCCCTGGCTTCAGCCATCAGCACCTCTATGGAGGGGGTGAAAAAGTCTCCTGCACCCTGGGAGGCTTTGAAAGCTTACTATTTCGTCCCAGCTTCCTCACCTAAAAGACATTTACAGAGATCGTTAGCCGTCTTTCGGAGCCGCTCCTGGGTCATAAAGGAAGCTAGACCATCTTTCCTAAATCGCCAAAGGGAATCTTCGCTTACGGAATATTCCAGTGATAAATCCGCGAGTTTAGCCTCATACAGCATACGGCTAACAATTTCGTACTTCTTGGAGTGTTGCTCTACCTGGCTTAGTGGTCCCCGTCTACCTTTCAAGAACCTCCTTTTTGTCTCTGGACGGTCGCCTTCACCCTGGGCATGGGCTGGGGGGCCTCCTGGGAAAGAGGATCTTCTTCAGCATCTCTATGAGGCCTGTGAACTACCCCGGCCTGAAGACCGGGGACTTCCCGCGCTGCCCTCCCCACTCTCGCGAGTTCAAGGTATGTAAAAGATATTTCTGGGGCAAAATCCAGAGATGCCAAAGCGGTAGATGCTGAAATGAAAGATCAGGCAGGTGAGTCAGATTACGTAATCCCCCAGCACTCTGCTCTCGCAAGCCTTCTTCACGAAACCAAAGACCTTCATATGCTCCGGGTGGTTCTGGTACCTCCTCAGAGCCTCCTCGGACTCAAACTCAGAGCACAGGACGACATCGTAGGCTGTAGTGGATTTATCGAAATTGAGCCCTATCTCGAAGAACTTGATCTCTGGGATCCTTCCCACCAGGCCCTCCAGCTGGCTCTTTAACCTCATGATATTTTCCGCCTTGTCTGCGCCCTCCGCCTGATCCTTGAACTTGAAAAGGACGACGTGCTTGATCATTTTCTAGTCTCCATATAAGTGGTGATTCAGTCACGTTAATAGTCCTTTGTCTGTGACCAATGGATTGAATAAAAGCTGAAACAAAAAAGATTGATAAGGACGCTGGAGGGCTACCTGGCCCCACCTCCACTGCCGCCAGAATACGGCGGAGAGGTCATGCCGTAGACGTTGACGAAGTAGAGGGGCATGTAAGTCACAGCTCGGGCCTCGGGTATGTAGACGTTCATCTGCTCCATGGCCTTGGCCACCTTGGCTCCGACTCCAAGGGCCGTGCCGTAGACTAGCCACTCCTTCCAGATGCTTAGGTCTTCAGGGGCGTACTTCTGGAGCATGGCAAAGTCGGAGAGGAATTTGGTAAAGGAATCCCACTCCAGCTTCTCCTTGTAGAAATCGTCCTTCCACCTACCAAAGAGAGTGGAGGGCGCAAAAAGGGGCGGGATCGATTCTATGACCACCACTATGGACGCCAGGAATCCTGAATAGAAGAGGGGATAAAGATCTCCGTACCTCGAGAATAGGAGGAAGGATGCTATGGCCAGGAGCACCGCTATGCTCGTAAGCATGGATGCATAAAATCTTCCATTGGTGACAAACTGATCCGTCGTCGAGTTGTCGGGGGATCTCATGAGGCCATTCATAGTCTCCCTGAGGGCCTCCAAGCCGTAAGCACCCGATCCTACCAAGGTCGATCCTCTCCTCAGGGACTTGATCATATCCTCAAAGGCCTCGGCATCGAAGACACCATCGCTGGAGTACCTGCTCAGGAAATCCAGGACCCTGTCTTCATAGGCATCCGTGGAAGAGCCCTGACTTCTCAGGAGGCGGATCTTGAGGCCGCCTTCGGAGTGGACTTCTAAATAGCCCTTCCTGGCCAAATCCAGGATGGTGGCGTAAAACCCCTCGGGGTCGAAATTGAAGGCGTCACCGCGGAATACCAGGCTCACCAGCCACGGGGGCCTCTTGGATGGGACGTAGCTAAGAGTCGAAGGCACTGTGAAGCTCATCTCCTTGCCGAAGCGGTAGTAGAGAAGACCTATCGCCAGGGTGAATAGGAGCATCATTAACCTCATGATCTCCAGGAAGTACGACGAGACGGCGTAGATCGCATAGTAGCCCGAGTTGGCTGAGGTGGTCTGCCCCTCCACGTTATCGACGTTCCTCGGGAACCCGTCCATATAATCAAAGGTGGCTGGCTTGGCCAGCATCTCCACCTCTAGGGGGGCGTTTTCTGGGCGTTCTCCTCTAATCATCCACGATGTCCCCTCCTTGGCGACGTTCATGGGCGGATGGGTGTACATCTGTACTAGAGAGCCCTGAGGATCGTGGAGGGTGACGGCAACCTGTCGGTAGGGCAGGTGCTTATCGGCTAGCTTCAGATTCAGATGGCTGTAGCTGGCATCCTTCTCAATGTATGGGTGGATATGGTAAACGTAGCTGATCTTATAGCTTCCTTGGGGGAAGTAATCCGGCTTGAAGCAGCCTGCCTCGTTCTCTAGGGCCAGGGATTCGATATCTCCAACGTAGGCAGAGGCTCTGCCCGGCATATAGTTTGGAGAGTTGAAGGTGCGCACCAATCCCTGCCAGTCCTTGGCATAAGGCAGGGTTCCCCCCGGAGGATTGATATCCCGGAGCTCGACGTAGGGCTGACGCAAGGCGTTAAACGAGAGAGGCACCTTCCAGTCCTTGTAAAGTACCCTGTATCTCCTACCATCGTTGACCTGATAATCGAACTTTTCCAGGAAGGTCCCATTCAGATA
>CAZKWM010000124.1:4495-7386 GCA_964556405.1 uncultured Methanotrichaceae archaeon
GGAGCCTATTGAAGGTGCTTATAAAGATGAAGGCCATGATTACTATTAGCGCTAGGAGAACTACAGGCGCCAGGGTGATGGCATCCATGGCCGTATTTGAGGCCTGCAACTTTAAGTATTTAGCTCGAAGGATCGATTTTAGCCAAGATAAAAACTGAAGGCTACCTTTCGGCCTCCACCTCCAGCCGTATCATCCTCATGTGGACCAAGCCGTCCTGAAGAGGATGCCTCTTCAAGTACAGGCCTGCCATCTCACGGATGAACCGGGATATCGAAGGTCCTCAGGTATATCTTCTAACAGCGGTCTTGAAGATCGAGTAGACTAGATGAGGGAAGGCTGCGTGCACATGAAAGACGGCACGGATGGCATGGGAGGCATGCATGGCATGGGGGTGATGACCTACGCCGCATTTTTTAAGACCTTCATCTTCATGCCCTGATAAGCAGATTCATCAAGCTATGGCCGGGAACTAAGCCGTATCCTCCCTGCTTCACAGCCACCTCATCAAAGGCCTTAACACCATCCGGTTCTATCCCTTTTCCGGCGATGGCAAAAAGCACTGGGTCCCTGGTGTGGGTCTTCACCGATACGGGCGTCGGGTGGTCTGGCAGGACGCAGACCCTCCATCCCCAGCCTGAATTCTTTAGCCCCTCCGCCACAGGCCCCACCACCTTGGAATCGAAGAGCTCTATAGCTTTTATTTTGCCCTCCAGATTTCCTTCGTGGCCCTCCTCATCAGGGGCCTCGACGTGCAAGTAGACCAGGTCAACTCTTTTCAGGGCATCCAGGGCCGCATCCACCTTGCCCTGGTAGTTAGTGTTCATGTCCCCCGTAGCGCCGGGAACATCTATAATCTCCATCCCGGCGTAGGTCCCGATGCCCTTAAGCAAATCAACCGCCGAGATCATGGCCCCTTTTATCCCGTACTTCTGCTCCAGGGTCGGCATGGAGGGTTTGGGTCCCTGGCCCCAGAGCCATATCATGTTGGCGGGCCTCTTGCCCTGAGAGATCCTCCTCCGGTTTACAGGATGATTTTCTAGGACCGGCTTTGCCGCCTCCATGAGCTCCATCAGCAGTTCGGAGTCCTTACCTCGTGGCAGGTAATCGTCAATGGGCTGATCGGTGATGTCGTGGGGCGGTGTGCAGATTGCTTTTTCTCCTGAGGTGAGAACCAGGAGGTTCCTGTAGCTGACCCCGGCGTAAAGCCTCCTTCCGGGAATCAGGGGCTTTAAGGCCTCTATGAGATCCCTCCCCTCATCACTGGTTATGTGGCCTGCGCTGTAGTCATCCATGATGTTTCTAACCACAGTGACGAAGTTGCACCTGATGGCTATGTCATCATCCGAGAGATCAATGCCTATGGAGGCCGCCTCCAGGGGAGCCCTGCCTGAGTAGCACTGGGCCGGATCATAGCCAGCCACGGAGAGATTGGCCACGTCGCTTCCTGGGGGTAGGTTGTCTGGGACAGTGGCTGCTAGGCCCGTCCTTCCCTCCCTGGCCAGGCGATCCATATTCGGAGTTCTTGCCGCCTGGAGGGGTGTGCGGTTACCTAGAGACGCCACGGGATAGTCGGCCATTCCATCCCCCAGCAGCACCACGTACTTCATGGAGTCCACAGAATCACTTCTTCTCAGCCGCGCCTTCTGCCTCTTCCGCTTTTATCTCTGCCAGGTTCTTGTTGAGGACCTTGGCCAGGGTATTGAGCTTTACCCTGGTGCAGGTAGCACCTCTGGTAACGCCCGTGACCACACTCACCACGGTTCCCTTGGTCTCTACCTTCTGGGGAGGAGGCATCACCAGCCTGGTCTTTATTCCCTCCCGGGCAAAGTCCTCAAAGTCCATGGGGCACTGGGCGACCACCACCGCCGGAATGTCCACCTGGGATAGAATCTCTTTGGCCTTGGATATGACGTGGGATCTTACATTTCCTAAATGGAAGACCGCCAGCTTGTGCCTGCCTATCTGCTCTATCTCCTTTCCGCTTATGCCGAAGGTAGGTCCGTAGCCGCGGGATGCCTGATTGAAGCTTTCAGGGACGCCGGTTCCAGAGTCAAGCACAAGAACGCTGGTCTGAATGCCCTCGCGCCGAAGGCCATAGGTCATCTCGCAGACGGGCTTGGTTATGTGCCTGCGTCCAGGAGACATGGCCACAGCTATAACATCGGGCCTTAAGGCCTCGGATAAGGTTCCCCTCTGGGCTAAGCCTCCGCCTTTGGCTAGGCCCATGCTCTCCCTGCAGTCCACGACCTGGGTTGTCCTACCGATCATGATTATGAGAAGACGGGGTGAATATATAGATCTACCGAAAAGAATCTTTAAAGCAGAGCTTAAAGACAGAGTTTATTATCAAAAGCCGGCTTAACCAAAGAATCATGCTGACCTTCGTTGGCCTTGGCCTCTACGACGAGAAGGATATCTCAGTCAAGGGCCTGGAGGCCGTGAAAAACGCCGATCTGGTATATGCAGAGTTTTATACCTCCTGCCTCATGGGCACATCCCACGAGGAGCTGGAGATGTTCTACTCCAAGGGGATCCGCCTCCTCACCAGGCACGACGTCGAGGAGGAGACCACATGGCTGGAGGAGGCCCGGGATAAGGACGTGGCCTTCCTGGTAGGGGGCGACCCAATGGTCTCCACCACTCATCTGGACCTGAGGCTTCGTGCCCTGGAGAGGGGCATCAAGGCAAAAGTGATTCATTCATCATCCATAGTCACGGCGGTATCTGGGGCCACGGGCCTCCAGAACTACAGGTTCGGAAGGTCCGCCACCATTCCCTTTCCTTACACCGCCAGAGGCAAGAGGATAGTCTCAGAGACTCCGTACTCCGTGATCATGGAGAACACCGAGAGAAACCTGCATACCATGCTCTTTCTGGACATTCAGAACAC
>CAZKWM010000125.1:0-7367 GCA_964556405.1 uncultured Methanotrichaceae archaeon
GCCTGTTGGTAGGGGGCGTTGGAGCTAATAAGCGCCTGGGGGATATGCTCACCTCAATGTGCCAAGAGCGCGGCGCCAAGTTTTTCTTACCTGAAAAAAAGTACATGGGTGATAACGGGTCTATGATCGCATATACGGGGCTCATCATGCTCAAGAGCGGAGTCACTACGCCCATCGCCGAGTCCAAGGTGAATCCTGGATATCGGCCGGACGAGGTAGATGTGACTTGGTCTAAGGGCTGATTGATATTTTTTAACTGCCCCTATGCCTCTGACCTCATTGGATCATTACTTCACGGCCGTTTTGTAATTGTTCATAGCAACTCTATTATCGATCTATATCCAGCCATCATTTAATATGCACACCCGATTATGCCTTTCTCAGAGGAAGCGTACAAATGCTTTTTATAATATATTCTCTAGTTGTTCCATAATCATTTTGATATAGATCAATCGATCTCAAAATAACTCTGGCCTTTAATTAATATCTACAATATTGCCCGATATTGATAATGCGATATTTAATTTGGTTTTACATATGCGACTAACGACCTTAATATTGTTACTACCATATTTTATCAAACATGTTATCAATAATCTCTCGATCCTCAATCCGAGGGATTTCAAGTGGTATTAAAGGCTCTAACGTTATTAACCTTAGCTCTGCTAGTTACATCTTCCGGAGCTTTAGGAATAAGCACCAGCTTCTTCTGCGGAAGCGGAAACACCATCGGTATTACCAACGTCTTCAACGCCGGGCTTTTGGACAGCGTCCAGAGCAAGATAAGTACAAGCTTTGCCAACGGATCTCAGCTTATGGGATCTGATGCAGGCAGAGGTGACTTCTTTCAGTCCCACACTGCCAACTCGTTCTCAGGAAACGAGAGCATGACCGTGGCTGCCAGGACCAACCACTCCGAGAGCTACAGCTGTCTGTGGAGCATGGCTCGTAGAGGCAATCACTACGTCCAGGCATGGGAATACGCAGCAGTTCAGAATGGAACGGATATCGAGTGCTCTACGACCCCTTCCAACCTCCTGGGCGAGGTGACCTCGGTGAAGGCAACCCTAGGGTTCGGCTCCATGACCTAATCGGGCCTTGGCGAGGCCTCTGAGAACAGTGTTGCACCTTACCAGATGCTGAACTCGGCCTCCGGTGACAAGCTCAGCCTCTCCTGGGATTCAAAGAGCCCCGGCGAGGCCTTTGCCAAAGGATATGCCAACACCACCGCCGATGTTAACGACATCGTAAGCACCAAGCTAACAATGGCCACCTCTACATGCAACCAGTCCTCCCGTCAGAGATCCATGAGTAGCGTCGACGGATACGGTCCCTTGGATCTGAGCTTCGGCATCAATGCCACCAGCAGCCGCATAGCCAGCCAGTCCAGCATTAAGAAAAGCGCTTAGATATAGTTGGATCTAGTGAGCACGGGGAACGGTCTGCGTTCTCCCATGCTTTTTTCTATTTTTCGATGTTTCGACGAGAGGATAACGGTATTCCTGCGGCCTTTTACTTTGAAACAGCTTTTACCTAGGTTGTTAAAAACATCGGAAAACTTTATCCTAAAGGCAAATAGCGGAAGGCGACCGACTGATAGATTGATAAGCCTCTGATGCTTTCTATGTTTCCTCTGAGACTATCCCTTAAGGCGTTCAACTCGGATGAAGAGATTGAATATGAAGAGAATGTTTACCCTCAAGCTCATGGCTGCAGTGTTGGTGCTGGCATCAGCTATGATTGCAGCCTGTCAGGTACCCTCAGTGGAGATCAGAGGACAGGTCGCCACAGGCGGCTTTGCCTGGAATCCCCAGAACTTCGCCGATTTTTATTACGACATAAAGGACAACCTAGGCACTGAAAATTTGACCACTAACGTCACCGGTGGCAACAAACTTTCCGACAACTCACCCTACGGCGTCACCTACAAGACCAGCTCCCAGTGGAAGAGCTTCGAGTTCGAGGACTGGGGATCCTACGAGGTCATGGGCTTCATGGCCAAGAAATACTTCGCCGGATACGTTAAGGACGGACGCCTTCCTGCCGAGAACCATATCCTCTACGAACAGTCCACCGATGAGAACTCCCTCTCCGATGAGCAGCTCGAGGAGATCCTGGTCGACGACGACACCGAGATGACCATCGACTCAGGCACTCCCCTGAACATCAAACAGGGATACCAGCTTGCTATAAAATCCATAGACATCAATGGCAATAATGTATACCTCGAGCTCATCAAGGATGGAATGACCGTGGACTCCAAGGCCATCTCCCCATCAAGGGATGGAGCAAGATCGCCGACAAGACCTACTATTACAGGCCTGCCAACGTGGGCGCCCAGAGCAAGCTGGTAACCATTGCCGTCCACTTCAAGAACGCCTTCAGAAGCGCTGAACAAGATCTGGCCACCGTCGATGGACAGTGGCAGATCTCCGACACCCCAGCCCAGATAAAGGTCAACACTAATTACGGCAGGATGAGGATCGCCAGGATTGATTCTGCCAGGGGCATCATCACCATGGACAACAAGGATAACCTGATTACTCTCCTCAGGGACAAGAGCATAGAGCTGACCAACGGCATCAGTATCAAGACCTCCGATAATGCCTACCCTGAGGTACTACATATATCAGCTGGTGATCGTTGAAGACATATATAAATCGGTGATCATCGAAGGCGCTGCAGTACCTCCTATAGGGTCCTAGGTACCCGTCTCATCAATGCCCTCGGAGAACGCCGGAACCTCTGTGGCTAATGAGCCTCCTTCGCCTCCATGACCTCATTTCTCTTGGGGGCCTGCTGATATAACAAAGGTCCAGGCCGTTAAGCAGACCATGAAGTAAAGTATAAGTGGCCCTTTGACCCTTTTAATTCAGGAATGATCTTTCAGATCCTGGATGCCAACTACACCTATGAACCGGGGACTCAAGACCGATTGCCTCTTGTCCAGCTCTTCGGCATCACTGAGGAAGGGAAGTCCGCCTCCATTAAGGTCGGCGGCTTTAGGCCTTACTTTTACGCTAGAGTAGCCAAGGACATGCAAGATGAGGTATCGGGAAAGCTGGCTTCCATGGATCTAGGCGTAGAGATCTTAGAGAGATTTGAGCCCATAGGCTATCAATCCAAGCCCTCCAGGATGCTAGCGATCGTAGCCAAGGACCCCAAATCAGTCAGAACCCTCAGGGAGCAGGTAAGGGATCTGCCTGGGGTAGAGGCGGTCTATGAGACCGATATCCTCTTCAAAAACCGTTTTCTCATAGACACCGGCCTTGGCGGCATGGGCTGGGTCAATGTGGACCTACCTGAGTGGACCTCAGGAAAAGAGCATCCCATGGTGAGTTGGAAATCCTTGACACCCCTTCAGCGCGAGTCCAATGCGCCCCTGAGGTACATGGCTTTCGATATAGAGTGCCGACCCCATCACGGCGAGATGCCAAAGCCAGACTCGGATCCCGTGATACTTATAAGCCTGGCCTTCAAGCCTCCGTACAAGGGCCTGGATAACCTGGTCCTGGTAGGAAAGAAGATCGACTGCACCAGGAAGGATGTGGAGTCCTGCGCCGATGAGAAGGAACTTTTGTCCAGGTTTGGCTCTGTGATAAAGGAGTTCGATCCCGACATCATGGCAGGCTACAACTCCAATGAGTTCGACGTGCCTTACATGAATGAGCGTCTGGAGAAGCTAAGAGTTAGCTTGAGGCCTGGCAGAGACGGCAGCTCCTGGTACATCAAGCCCGTGGTTAACACCACCAATGTATCCATCACCGGCCGCGTGATGATGGACCTCCTGCCTATTATCCGTTCTTCCTTCAGCCTGAAGAGATATACCCTCAGAAACGTAGCTGCAGAGCTCCTTAAGAACATGGAGAAGTACGACATGGACCCTAAGGAGATCGAGAACATATGGGAGGAGGGAGGAGATCGGCTTGGCGGCTTCATAAAGTACGCCCGACGTGACGCTGTCCTGGCCTTGAGACTTCTCTTGGATCTGCGCCTCATGGATAAGTACGTCGCCCTCTCCCACGTTAGCGGCTCCCTTCTTCAGGATGTGGTCAACGGCGGCCAGAGCGGCATGGTGGAGAGCCTCCTGCTCAGAAAGTTCAGGGATAGGGATAGAGTAGTTCCTCCCAAGCCTGACTCAGGGGAGTCCGAGGAGAGGTACATCGAGAGCGACGAGCTCAAAGGAGGCGCAGTCCTGCCCCCAGAAAAAGGCCTGCTGGAGAACCTGGTCATCCTGGATTACAAGTCCCTCTACCCCACCATCATGATGGCCCACAACCTCTGCTACTCCACGGTCCTGACCCATCCTGTGCCTGGGATCAAGGGCGTCATAAAATCCCCTTCTGGTGGAGAGTTCGTTCCTCCTGAGGTCTCTCCCGGGATAGTCCCTGGGGTGCTGAGGGATCTTTTGGAAAGGAGATCAGAAACCAAGAGGCAGATGAAGCAGGCCGGGGATGAGGAGCGCAGGTCCCTGGATGCCAGGCAGTACGCCTACAAGATACTCCTCAATAGCTTCTATGGGTACTCGGGCTATGCCAGGGCCAGGCTCTACAGCCAGCCCTTGGCCAACGCCGTGACAAGCTTTGGCAGGGAGAATCTGATAAGGACCAAGAACCTTATTGAGGGCCTGGAGTGTGCCTATGTTCTGGATGGAGATGCTTACTTCGAGAGCAGTGCCCCCCAAAAGATCAGGGAGAATGCTAAGGCCCACAGTTACGGCTTATCCGTGGTCTACGGCGACACGGACAGCGTCTTTGTGAGGATTTCTAGAGGAGACTCTGGAAGGGCGTTCCTGAAGGAGGACGAGCTTCGGGCTGATGCCGAGCTCATAGGCATAAGGATTGCTCAGACCATCACCTCCAGCCTTCCCGACCCCATGGAGCTGGTATTTGAGGCATTCGCCCGCCGTGCCATCTTCCTAGCCAAGAAGCGCTATGCTTTGTGGGTCTTTGAGCCCTCGGGCCAGGAATGGAAGGACAAGATCAAGGTCAGGGGCATGGAGACGGTGCGTCGGGACTGGTGCGAGCTTACCTCCAAGACCCTGAACAGGTGCCTGGAGCTGGTGCTCAAGGAGGGCAAGGTGGAGGAGGCAGTATCTCACGTCAGGTCGGTAATCTCCAGAGTCCAGGACCTCGATCTGGCCGAGGACCCCGAGATGGTGGAGGACCTCACCCTGACCAGGAGGTACACCAAGAGCACGGGCTCCTACAAGAATAAGCAGCCCCACATTCAGCTGGTGGAGAAGATCAAGGAGCGGGGAGGGATGCTGCCGGAGATAGGGGATAGAGTACCTTTCCTCATAGTTAGTGGCTGCAAAACTAATGCCGAATTCGGCGTAGATAACCACCAGAGAGGAAAGAAGCTTTTTGTGGATAAGGCTGAAGATCCCCAGTATGCTGTTAAAAATAACCTCTGCATAGACAAGGACTACTATATCGATAAGCAGATACTTCCGCCAGTGATGAGAATTCTTAGTGCCTTCAATGTGTCTGAGAATCAGCTCGTTAAGGGGTCGGAGCAGAGCAGCCTCATCGGTGGAGAGAGCTCCAAGCCTTTGAAACAGAAATCCCTCTTTGACTTCTAAATACCGGTAAAATTGGGCTCCAAACTCATAAATAGGACCTAGTAAAACACCCAAAACCGCCGTCCAGAGGTTAAAATCTATGCAGCTATCGGGAATCGAACCATGGTTACGGGCTTGGGAAGCCCATGTCATGACCACTGGACCACAGCCGCGGTGTTTGCTGCGGCAAACACTAGTTTGCCTGCCCAAATCCAGGATATGATTCGCCTCCTGGTGTTTAAGGTTTTGCGCCATAAGTACAGTAAGACTGTAACCTGCTTAGCAGTTTGATGCATATGGCTTGACAATGAGATGGGATGTGGCGGGTGTAATCCTGGTGTCCGTGGTTACTAGGGACGGCACTGGCGTCTACACCAGAGGAGCTGCTATATGAGCTGGGGGCAATCTCTGGTATCAACATCGTGCCGGTCAATGAGACGGCTTGGGTGTTAGTAGTCAATGAACCTGGGCAGCTTTGCTTGAGCTGTGCATGTGATACAGAACACACTAATGAGCCCCATGCTAATTCCTGCTGCAAATCAGACTGCTCGACGCAGCATACTGGTACCTGCGAGAACAATAATTGCATTTGGAGCTACGATGAGAACCGCTGAAAACATAATCAATGCAAGACTACTCCATAGGTGAGGATCTATGAGACTACATTTGATATTGCTGGCAATGAGCATTATAGCGTTGGGAGTTATTCCAGGTGTATCGGAGAACGCTAACCTTTCTGCTTTGCCGAACAGTGACAAGATAAGTTCTTGTGAGACGGTTCAGAATTCTTTACAAAATACAATAAATGCAGGCGGCACTATCAGACTGAAGGAAGGCATTTACAGGCAAACCGTGAACATCGATAGGTCAGTGAATATAATTGGAGCTGGCCCAGGCAAAACGTTCGTAGATGGAGATAAAAAAGGCTCAGTATTCTCCATCGGCAAAACTAAACCAGATATTGATGTTAGGTTGGCCGGTATGACCATTATGGGAGGTTCAAGTTCAGACGGTGGCGGGATTAATAACTCCGGTAGGCTGACCGTAGAGAATTCTACTATAACAGGAAATACAGCTGAGTTTGGTGGTGGAATCTCCAATTTTGGTGCCGCAGCCGAATTAAGAGCAAACAATGTGAGCATAATAGGAAATAGCGTAATTTACGATGGCGCCGGGATTTATAATAACCTGGGCGTGCTAATTGTAAATAGTGGCACCATAACCGAGAATAGTGCAGAGGTGGGCGCCGGTGTCTTCAACAACCATGGCACTGTGGTTGTGAATGGCGGTACCATAATGAAGAACACAGCTACAAAGAGGTGCGGCGGGATTCTGAATAACGGCGCCATGGATCTTAGAGGTGGTAGCATATTTGATAACACCCTCGGTAACGTATACACTCCATCTTAATGGATGGCATCAGCCTTCTCTTTTTTACTTTATAGCGCTTAAATCTTCTTATTGTGATACTGCTTTGCATCATCGATAGATGGGCTTGCTCGGCCCACCTTATTCAGGTATTGCCTTATAGATCGGCTGTAGGTGGGGATGCAGGCTTCTCGATAGCCATGCTCTCTAAGCCTATCTCTCAAAGTTCCTTATTGTGGGATCTGAATATAGCTTAACTTGAGAACTATCTCAACTTACCCTTACCATTGACTGACCCCCTTACGCGTGATATAATTACACGTTATATCAGAACGAGTTTTCAAAAGAGAATCAACATACGGAGGATCTTAATGCGGGCATGCCAATGGTTGCCAGCAGAGCCCCGTGCCAGTTAAACCCAGGAGCCTCCTCCTCC
>CAZKWM010000126.1:0-7351 GCA_964556405.1 uncultured Methanotrichaceae archaeon
TAGAGAATTTACTTGTAGATTATCGAGGGCTGTCTAAATCTCTTCCAGCTTCTCTATGCCCACCTTCTTCACATTGGGCTTCCAGATCTGCTGAGGCATCCAGGTCGGAGCATTGGCTGGCTTTGGCACCTGCTTGCGCTCGCCCTGGAATATGTGCACCTTCTTGGTTCCTCTCTCCCTAAGCCTTATATCCGTGTATCCCCTGTTGGCTGCCTTCAGAGCCGCCTGCCTCGGCTGCTTACCGCAGAAGACTCCAATCTCGTTCCCCTGGCCATCCCTCAATGCGAAATTGCGTTTCTCCATCATTTTTACACCTCGCACAACCCGTATGCGTTGATTCGCACCCCTGACGCATGCGTATATAACTTATGCCTATATATTAATCTTTTGTTAGGATTGACAATTTAGCGACAGTCCATGTAAAATTACTTATGAATTTAACAGAAAAGGTGGTATAATTCCAGGACGAAATGGTATTTATCCAGATCTGAGCTTTAGGCAATTATGGCTTGGGTCTTATGGTTCACAGGTCTTCCAGGATGCGGCAAAACGACCATCGCACAGCGATCACAGGTACTCTTAGCGAAAAAGGGGATGAGGTCCAGGATGCTCCAGCTTGACGAGATCAGGAGGGTGATTACCCCACGACCCAAGTACACAGAGGACGAGCGGGAGATAGTCTATGCCAGCCTGGCCTACATGGCCAAGCTTCTATCTGAATGCGGCGTTAATGTCATGGTTGATGCTACCGCTAACAAACGAAGGTACAGAGACCTCGCGAGGTCCCTGGCGCCCAAATTTGCGGAGGTCTATGTGGTAGCGCCCCTGGAGGTATGCATCGCCAGGGAGTCCGAGAGGAAGGCCCAGTTCTCCCCCAAAGACATTTACAAGAAGGCGATGACGGAGAATGCCTCTATCCCAGGAGTCAATATCGCCTACGAGGAGCCTTTAGCTCCGGAGGTCGTGGTAGACTCGGCCAAGCTCTCACCCGGCCAGAGTGCAGAGCTTGTGGCTGGCAGGGTTCTAGAGCTCTTTGGACAGGGTTAGCTAGGAAGGGAAAAAATTGACCAGTTTACTAGAAAGATTGAAATACAGTCACTTAGAGAACGAAACGTAAGAGTGATGTGCTGGGCTCCATTGACCCCCAGGGGTCGCCGGCGCGGCGCCTGCGCCGATCCTAAAAAGCATATTGGAAAGGTATCCGAGGGCCAAAAGTGGCAGAGGAGGTAGAGGTTACTACGGCCGCAGCAGGTACGGCTATAGCAGGTTTTTTGACACCCCTAGCCGAGACCCTGCCCAGATATCACCACACGCAGCTGGCGTTTGCATCGGATGAAGCTGCAGAGATGGCAAAACAAGGGATTGGAGAAGCAGGTTTGAGGGAAGACCTGCCTCAACATGATGATTTTACGATTAATATGTACGTGGAGGCATTAACTTGAAGTCCAACGCAGGCTTTGTGGGTTTCGACGGTACCGAGAACAAGAGGACTATCCTGGCCATGGATCTGGCTAAGAAGGCAGCAGGCGTAGACGGCGACATGAACGTCCTTCTAAGAGCTCCCCACGGCAGGGCCAGGTCCATCTTGGCCAAGATGCAGAGGATCTGTGGCGTCAAGGCCTATGCTAGTGATGATGGAAGCAAGGCCAAGTGGGAGAGCATCGGGGTAAAGATCGCAGGTGGCTACGAAGATTTCTTCAAGAACTCCGACTTTATCATGGTGGGAACCCCCGGTGATGAGGAGGCTCCTTACGTCAAATCTGCTCTCGCCCACGACTGCTTCGTATCCCTCATGGGCGGCGCAGACAGGCCTGCCATCCTGGGAACCCTCCAGGGCGAAGGCATCAAGATCTCAGACGAGCTCAAGGCTGATTTCGCCAGAGAGTTCTTCTTCGGGCTGGAGAACTACCAGATGTTCCTCAAGGCCAAGCCAAAGCTCGTACAGTGCACCAGCTGCAATACCACTGGCCTCAGCAGATTAGCTCTGGCAGCCAGGCCCCTGGGCCTTACCGGGATCATAGGCAACATCGATCGCAGACATGGCGACCCCCACACCGTGGTCAGGGCCTCCCCCAGCGCCATCCAGTTCGGCAAGGGAGCAGGACACCAGGGAACCGATGCCCAGACCGTCTTTGAGGACGTCAAGTTCTCCATACGGGCCTCCAAGGTGCCGACCACAGTTCCTCACACCAACTTCCTGAGCCTGATATTCATGGGCAAGGTCACCCCGGCCCAGTTGGTGGACCAGTTCGCTAAGACCCGAGGGGTCGTCGTGATGCCCTACACCGACGAAGGCAAGAGAAAGCACGAGTGGACCTCCGAGATCATTGAGGCCTTCGTATCAGGCCTGGAGAGGCCCATCTCCCCGGAGATCTTCGAGCTCATAGTCTCCGACGCCATCATACCCTACCAGCTCGGCGACTCCACCATCCTCCAGACCGTCTCCATGGTGGAGCAGATGTCGATCGCCGTGCCCAACCATGTAGAGTCCTACCTGCTGAGCGCAGGCTACCCGGCCGATAAGGTCCACGAGACCGTGGACAAGGCTCTAAGCGTAATGCACGGCATCTGGCCGGACAAGCTTAGCTGTTGAGCTTTCTATTGGCAGAAATCCGAAGGTTTCAATGGTAGATGAGGTCCTGACAGGCAGGTTGGAGGAAAATAAGGTCCGCCTGGGGCCTGAGGCCCTAAAAGACCTCTACGAACAGGGCTATTTTGGTAAGCCCTCAGGAAAAGGCCTCGACCTATCCCTGGTTGAGGCTGTTTATCTTTTGGATAGGTCCAGGATAAGGGTTCTCTCAGGGAACGCTGATAAGGGCAGGAAAGAGCTTTCATACAAGGACCTGTTTCAGATCGCTTCCTCCAGGGAAAAGGGCTTTGAGTTCAGATACGTGGTCTACAAGGACCTAAGGGAGCGTGGCTACTACGTCCAGTCGGGAAGGCCCGACTTTCGGGTATACCCCAGGGGGGGCCATCCTGGAAAAACCCCCGCCGAGTTCTACGTCTACGTTCTATCCGAGAGGACTCCTGTCTCCCTAAAGGAATTCTTGGAGCCTGTCAGGCTTGCCGGCCAGATGAGAAAAAGGCTCATGGTAGCTGTGGTGGACGAGGAGAGCGATATCACCTTCTACGAAGCCCGGGAAAAATCCATGACTGGCAAGATGAGCAAGGACGATGGTGAGGGAAAGGCTACTCTTCTGGAGGACAGGGTAGCTCTATGGGATGAGGTGGCGTCAGAAAAGCTTCATCACCGCGGTTTTTATGGAAAGGCCGTAGGAGGCAGGCTCCAGCTATCCCTGGTCGAGTCGGCTTATCTACGGGAAAAGGGCGCAATTAGCATAACCGACAGGGAAAGCAATCCTCTGAACCTCGAAGAGTTCAAGAAGAGGGCCAGGAAAGTGGAGGAGGACTTCGATGCTAAATATCAGGTGTACAGGGATTTGAGGGATAAGGGGCTGGTGGCCAAGACCGGCTTCAAGTTCGGGAGCCACTTCAGGGTTTACAAGCAGGTAGAAGCCCCGGACAAGGCACCCCACTCCGAGTACCTGGTCCACACCCTGCCGAAGGATTACGTCTTTCCCCTGCCGGTGCTCTCCAGGGCAGTTAGGCTTGCCCACAGCGTGAGGAAAGAGATGATCTTTGCCCATCCGGAAGGAAATGGCGTAAAGTACCTGGAGATCAAACGGCTTAGGCCTTAGAGTAGTAGTAATCAGAAGTACATGGCTAATCCGATCCAACCCGACAGTTACAAGAAAGAGGACTCGGACAGAATTGGATCTAAGTCACCAACGATAACGAACATATACTCTCTGGGAGCCGCGCGTCTGGGGATCTCCACCCAAGGGTGCGCTCACGCGCCGTGTGGACTGCCCTAGCCCACCTCCCGTGGAACATTTTCACGAATCCTAGATGCCCTGGATAATAGGTAGCCTGTCCAAAAACCCCAAATGTTAATCTGAAACCAATTGCTGAAGCCCAAATAGTTCTAAAATAGCTTCATCAGCTCATCTGCAATAATCCTATACCCAGCTTCATTCGGGTGATCCAGCCCCGGCAGTATCAGAGAGCCAAGAGAAGTCCCTAACTTTACCCGCTCCATCCAAGCCCCATAAACATCCAAGAACCCCACGTCAAGTTCTTTGGCCACTTCGCCCACGATCTGATAATAATTCAGCACTAACTTATCGTAATAAGGCGTCTCCAGAGGCTGCGATGACAGTAGAAGAACCTCGGCTCCCTCCGCCTTCATCGTCTCTGCTATCTCCTTGAAGTTGACCCTAAACTCCTTCAGGGGCAATCCCATGACTGCATCGTTTATGCCGAAGTTGATGGTGACCAGGTCAGGATGGTAGGACAGGACGGCCCATGGAAGCCTGGCCCTGCCGTCCAGAGTTGTATCCCCCGAGGTGCCGCTATTTACCATGGCAATGGATGCCTCAGGGTATTTCTTCCCGAGAGCCTCCTTCCAAAAGCTTGGAAATCCTCTACGGACCGCATAGCCCGCGGTGATGGAGTCACCGAAGGCCACTATGTTTACGCTGCAGCCGTCCTCCAGCTCCATTCTGGTCCTGGCCACGTGCCTCCTGGCATCCTCATAATCTATGGGCATCTTCATATTCCAGGATGTCATTTAGCAATCGAGGCTATTGGAGATTGCGCCTGAAGGATGGCGCCTTTCATATTCCGGATAAGCCTCTCCAGGCGGTCGATCTCGCCCTTGGCTATGAGATCAATGCAGGCAGATCCCACTATGACCGCATCCGCTCCGGCCCTGACCACTTCTGCCGCCTGGGTAGGAGTCGATATGCCGAAGCCCACTGCCCTTGGGACGTTCCCCTGAACCCTGGATATGAGCCTGGTCGTGTCCGTGGACAGGTCTTTCTTGGCCCCGGTGACGCCGGTCCTGGCCACCAGATAGGCGAAGCCCGAGGTCTCCTTGAGAATCATCTCCACCCTGGAATGAGGGGTGTTGGGGGCTATCAGAAAAATCAGGTCCACGCCGCTCGCTCGGCATGCTTTCTTCAGGGGCTCTGCCTCCTCAGGAGGAAGGTCGGGCACAATCATCCCTGTGATGCCGCTTCTGCTACAGTCTTGGGCAAATCTCTCCAAGCCCCGGGAATAGATCATGTTGTAGTAGCCCATGAAGACCAGGGGAAGATCTACGTCTCTGTGGACCTCGGCCGCCATATCGAAGTAGACATCGGTGTTCATCCCTGCCGCAATGGCCCTCTGGGCCGCTGCCTGAATGGTGGGGCCATCCGCCACAGGATCAGAGTGGGGAAGGCCCAGCTCCACTATATCCGCCCCTGCCCGAACAAGCCTCTTCACCAGGTCGGGGGTAGCTTGTGGACTTGGGTCCCCGGCACATATGTAAACGATAAGTCGGGGTTTACCATCTGCCAGTCTAAAAGCTTCTGAGATTCTCAAACTCCATCACCATCGCTAGATCCTTATCTCCTCTGCCGGACACGTTGATTATAGCTAGATCCCCCAAAGTCTCAGAGTTCTTCAGGGCGTAGCCTACGGCATGGGCTGACTCCAGGGCGGGGATTATACCTTCCAGCCTGGAGAGAACCCTGAATCCATCCAGAGCAGTTCTATCATCGGCCATCTTCGGCAGGACCCTTCCTATCTCCGCCAGGTGAGAGAGCTGCGGCCCAACGCCCGGGTAGTCCAGCCCTGCGGCGATGGAATATGACTCCAATATCTGGCCGTAAGGCTCCTGAAGAATCTTGGTCAAGGCCCCGTGGAGGATGCCGTCGGTGCCACATCCCAGGGAGGCCCCGTTATCGGCAGTTTTATCGGTGAATCCAAGGCCCCTTCCTCCGGCCTCTACAGCAATCAGCCTGACGTTATCATCGAGGAATGGAGCGAAGATCCCCATGGCATTGGACCCTCCGCCAACGCACGCCACGATGGAATCGGGAAGTCTTCCTTCAGCCTTCTTTATCTGCTCTTTAGCCTCCAGGCCCACCACGCTCTGGAAGTCCCTGACCATGGATGGGAAGGGATGAGGTCCTGCAGCGGTCCCCAGGAGGTAGTGGGTGCTCTCGAAGCTCGCCACCCAATCCCTGAAGGCTTCGTTTATGGCATCCTTTAAGGTCCGGGAGCCCGACCTGACGGGTATCACCTCGGCGCCCATGAGTTCCATCCTGTAGACGTTCATCTTCTGCCTCTCGATATCCACCTCGCCCATGTAGACCTGGGTCTCAAAGCCCAGGCAGGCGCCGACAATGGCCGTGGCCACGCCGTGCTGACCGGCTCCGGTCTCAGCGATAAGCCTGGTCTTTCCCATGTGCTTGGCTACCAGGGCCTGGCCTAAGGTATTGTTGAGCTTGTGGGCGCCGCCGTGGACCAGGTCTTCCCTCTTTAGGTAGACCTTGGTCCCAAGCTTCTGGCTGAGGGTCTCGGCGAAATAGAGCGGCGTGGGCCTCCCTGCGAAATTATCTAAGAGCTTCGAAAGCTCAGAGGTAAACTCTGGGCTCTTCCTCAGGCGCTCATAAGCCCCAGCCAGCTCGGATAGAGGCTGGACCAGGGTCTCAGGGACGAAGGCGCCTCCGTACCTGCCAAACTTCACCCCTCGGAACTCGGCTGCTTCAGGCAATGGATCACCGTCTTTAGTGTATAATAGCTTACTTCGGTGTATACAAACGTACATCATATATAAGCTTTGTCCGATACGGACCTGTGGCATTCCATGAGACCTCGAGACCTGACCTTGAGGTCCTAAGACGGATCAGCTTCGGTTATCGCCTAGATCCCGAGGAAGCTCCCCGGTAAGGCTCTCGATCCTCTGCTCGGCCTTATCCAGTCGCAGGCTGCAAAGCCTAACAAGCTTTATGCCTCGCTCAAAAAGATCAAGGCTCTCCTCAAGGGAGAGCTTTCCATCCTCCAGTGCCCCAACGATCCTCTCCAGATCGCTTAGAGCCTTCTCCAGGTTAAGGTCAACGTCAGCGATTCTCTTCACCTCCTTTGTTCCCCCCGTCCTTCCCACCCACCAGACCCCCCCCATCCTCTACCCTTTCCAGAACTCTGCACCTTACTCTGCCATCGGAAAAGAGCAGCTCCAGCTCATCCCCAGCCCCGGAATCCCCTGCCTTGAGGATCAGCCTGCCATCGGAGGAGACGGCTATGGCGTAGCCTCTGGAAAGAACTGCCAGAGGACTTACAGCCCTGAGGCGCCCTTCTGCTAAAGTTAGACGGTTCTTCAAGTGAAGCGCCCTATCTATCTCTGCCTTGATCAACCTCTCCCCCAGATAATCCAGGCGCTGGTGGGTCTCGGTCACCAGGGCATAGGCCTTCTTGGCAGAGAGGCCCCTGCTCAGGTAATAGAGACGATCCTCCTCGCGCT
>CAZKWM010000127.1:0-7126 GCA_964556405.1 uncultured Methanotrichaceae archaeon
CAGTATTTAAATTCCAACTATAATAACGGGAGAAGTTGTTGGGCGTGCTGCGGGGAGGCGGCCGGATGAATTCGAACGCCCACTTCAATGATGGTGGTCGGTGTTGTTGGCTCTGTGCTTGTAGCTATGGTGGATATGGTTGTGACCGTCCAACATCTGAAACCACGGTGCTTGCAAGTAGTATCTCGACTAAACCAAACTATCGTATCGATCCGGTGATACTAGAAGTCGTCTCGACAAAAAGTGACTACGATTCGGTGCCACCAAAAATAATGACAAAGGAGCACGCCATTGCTAATATAAAAAACGTGCTCGTCCAAGGGAAAGCCGTAGTTTTCGGTTATTTCTGGGGCGGGGATAAGGACGTCAGATTTGCAGATTTTTGGAATAATGCAACTGAAGAAACGCTCTGGGATGAGCAATTTCCTTCACCCAATCCTAAATGGGGGCATGCCCTTACATGTGTAGGGTACGATGACACTGATCCTAATCCTAGGAAGCACTATTGGATAATGCTGAATAGCTGGGGCACAACTGCTAATCGTCCCCACGACATATTTCGCATGCCTATGGATTTAATGTACGACTCCGATTGTTACTGGTGGTATACATTTGATACAAAGTGAAAAATGTGAAAATCACTCCTGAGATATATAGGCAGGATTGAGCAGAACCACCTTACGACCAGCGCTTTCATCCTTGTACGTAACGTAAGTCCTGAATCGGTTCCAACTTGCATCCAGCATGCTCTTAGCCATGTAGGGCTTCATTTTTATAAGGCCCATGATATCAATACCTTCAAGAAGATGATCCCATAGGCAGGTAGGGATTAGTGTCATAATTTTTCATAATAACTTTTATCCTTCCTGAGCCCGATGCTCTAAAGAGCCTTTATATCTGATAAAGTAGAGCTAAGCCCCGAAGCTACGGAGCCTATCAAAGAGGCTCATTTATATATAATCCTTAAGACATAGTTCGCTGGTTGCGATAAAGGGGATTCCATGATCACGAGGGAAGACGTCGAACACATAAGCTGGCTCGCCTGCGTGAAGGTTGAGGATGCAGAGAAGGACGAGCTTGTGGACCAGTTCAACTCCATACTGGACTACTTCCAACAGCTCGATGAGCTGGATGTAGAGGGCGTGGAGCCCACCTACAGGGTCATAGATTTAGTTAACATCTTCAGGGACGATTCCAACCTGAAGTCCCTGAGTCAGGAAGAGGCCTTGGCCAATGCTCCCAAGGTAGAGAACGGGTACTTCAAGAGCCCGAGGATAGTGTGAGCATGCTCTCAACGCTGAAAGAACAGATAGCATTGGGGTCGGCCGAGGAGTACCTAAGCTCCCTCTTCGAGAAGATCGATAAAAGTCGCCTCAATGCCTTCACCACTTTGGATAAGGAGAGGGCTCTATCCAAGGCCAGAGAGTTTGACAAAAAGCCCTGGCATGGAAGGCTGGCAGGGATGCCCGTAGCCATAAAAGAGTGCATATCCACCGAGGGCATCCAGACCACCTGTAGCTCCAGGATTCTCAGAGGATATGTACCGCCCTACGACGCCTGTGTGGTGGAGAGGCTCAAGTCTGAGGGCGCTATTGTCATGGGCAAGACCAACATGGATGAGTTTGCCATGGGCACCTCCACCGAGACCAGTGCCTGGGGTCCCACCAGGAACCCCTGGGATCTGGATGCGGTCCCCGGTGGGTCCAGCGGAGGAAGCGCTGCAGCTGTGGCCGGCGGAGAGGCACCCTGCTCCCTTGGATCGGATACAGGAGGCTCTGTTCGATGTCCTGCCTCATTCTGCGGCATAGTGGGGCTCAAGCCCACCTATGGCCTGGTCTCCAGGTTCGGCCTCATCGCCTACGCCAACTCCTTAGAGCAGATAGGGACATTAACCACGACCGTGGAGGATACCGCCCTCCTCATGGAGATCATAGCCGGGCATGATTGGAGGGATTCCACCTCCACGCCCCTGGAGAAGGTGAGCTACCTTCCCGACCTGAAGAAAGGAGTAAAGGGGCTCAAGATCGGCATCCCGAAGGAGTACTTCGGCGAAGGCGTGGACGAGAGAGTAGAGAAGGCCGTCTGGGACGCCATATCTGTCCTGGAGGACCTGGGAGCGACCCGTAAGGAGGTGAGCCTGCCCCACACCAAGTATGCCCTGCCCGCCTACTACATAATAGCCATGAGCGAGGCCTCATCCAACCTGGCCAGGTTCGACGGCCTGCGCTACGGCCAGAGGATCGGCGAGGACAAGAACTGGCACACCACATTCTCGGAGATCAGGGCGGCGGGCTTTGGGCCTGAGGTCAAGAGGCGCATTCTCCTCGGTACCTACGCCCTCTCTGCAGGATACTACGGCCGGTATTATTTGAAGGCCCTCAAGGTCAGAACCCTCATCAAGAACGATTTCCTGGCGGCCCTGAAGGACGTGGACGCTCTGGTAGGCCCGACCATGCCCCTGCCTGCCTTCAAGATAGGAGAGAAGGTGAACGATCCCCTGACCATGTACATGGCCGATGTATTCACCGTGCCCATAAACCTGGCAGGAGTCCCGGCGGTCTCGGTGCCCTGCGGCTTTGCAGACAAGCTACCCATAGGCCTCCAGATCATGGGCAGGCACTTCGATGAAGGGACGGTGCTAAGAGCCGCCCAGGCCTTTGAGGAGGCTACGCCTTACCATAAAAAAACCCCGGAGGTGGCCTGAATGGATACCGATGTAATCATTGGGCTTGAGGTCCACGTCCAGCTGAACAAGCTCAAATCCAAGCTCTTCTGCTGCGACTCGACCCACTACCACGAGGACGATCCCAACACCCACACCTGCCCCATATGCCTCGGGCTACCCGGAACTCTGCCCGTGGTGAACAGGAAGTCGGTGAAGTATTCTATTAAGGTAGGCCTAGCCCTCAACTGCAAGATAGAGGATGAGACCTTATTCTACAGGAAGAACTACTACTACCCCGATCTTCCCAAGGGCTTCCAGATAAGCCAGTACGACTTCCCCCTGGCCACCCAGGGCCACCTCCTCATCAAGGGCGAGGACGGCGAGGAGAGGGAGATCAGGATAACCAGGGCCCACATGGAAGAGGATCCTGGAAGGCTGGTCCACGCCGGAACCATTGACAAGGCCGCCTACACCATGGTCGATTACAACAGGTGCGGCATGCCCCTTCTGGAGGTCGTCACAGAGCCGGATCTCAGATCCCCCAAGGAGGCTAGGGCCTTCCTAGATAAGCTGAGATCCATCCTGGAGTACCTGGACGTCTTCGACGGAAACCTGGAGGGCTCCATGAGGGTCGATGCCAACATTTCCTTAAAGGGTGGCGACAGGACAGAGGTCAAGAACATCTCCAGCTTCAAGGGCGTCGAAAAGGCCCTATCCTACGAGATCACCCGCCAGAGGAATTTGAGGAGAAGAAACGTCAAGGTGGTCCAGGAGACCAGGCACTTCGACGAGGTAAGGAACATCACCGTCTCCATAAGGTCCAAGGTGGGCGCTCACGATTACAGGTACTTCCCCGAGCCAGACCTGGTGCCCATGCGAGTGGCTGAGTGGGTGCCTAAGATCAGGGCAGAGCTTCCTGAGCTTCCTGATGCCAAGCGCCAGAGGTTCGTGGCCCAATACGGCCTTACCGACGAGCACGCCAAATCCTTGACCACTGAGATCAAAGTCGCAAACTTCTACGAGGCAGTGGCAGCCAAGGCCGAGCCCAAGATGGCTGCGGTATGGATCGCAGATGTCCTCAAGGGCGAACTCAACTACAGGGATCTCGGGATTGAGAGCTTCAAGCCCGAGGATATGATCTCGGTGGCAAACATGCTTTCAGCAGGAAAAATCACCGAGGACGTGGCGGTCCAGATCATAAGGACTATCCTGGACAAGGGAGGATCTCCCGAGGAGATAGTCAAGGCCCAGGGCCTAGGAAAGGCAAGGGACGAGGCCGTAGCCATAGCCGTTCGCGAAGCTCTGGCTGAGTGCCAGGCAGCCATTGCTGACTGCAAGAACGGCAATCCCAAGGCCATGAACTTCATAGTGGGCCAGGTTATGAAGAAGACCAAGGGAAGGGCCAAGCCCGCCGAGGTCCATAAGCTGGTCAAAGAAGCGGTGGAGAAGGTTTAATTTTTTACTCCACCGATCTCCTTTTTATATATGACAGATTTATCCTTAAACTAATCAGTCCTGAAACTGAAACTAATCGGATCCTTTATGTCCTAATGTTTTTGTAGTCGATAATAATTGCAACTATTGATTAAACCAAAAAGGCACGAATGCATAAAGAGTTTTAACAGCAATAGACTAACGACCGATAAAATGATGAGGGAGGTACTTTTGAATCCAGCATACGATAAGCTTATTTATGCATGTATATGTCTATTCTATTATTTTCCGGCAAGCCCTGCCAATCTCCGCTCTGTCCGTTTCCACTGGCAGTTACTTTGTACCTAATGCTGCCATCCAGCCATGTGGTGAAAATGCCGCTTGAATCTGTATTGCCGCTGTCGATTTTAGATGAACCGTCATATACTTCCACGTAGGCATCCTGGACGTAATTGCCAAGGCTATCACGCACAAATATGAGGTATTTGTCCGATGCCGGGGCTTGGGTGATAAGGATTGCCAGAATAGCTATCATGGCTAATAGATATCTCATCATCATGGAAGACACTCCCTGCTCAGTGCACTACATCGGCAGCTATTAATATCTATTTGTGGTTCATGGATTCCATTAAATTACCTATAATATTGCTAAATCTACCACGATTTTACCTAAAGATCATCAAATTGTGCTTTAGGATGCCGATGTCATAAATTATATATAGTTAGGCCATTAAGGTGAGCTGAGTGATAATATACGAAAATCATATTAGCACCTATATTTCTATTATTAATTATAGTAGTATTAAATATAGAAGCTGCAGCAGAAAAGCCTTATGCGCAAAAAGTAGTCTTGGCCAGCGAGATTATAGACGAAATCATAAATAACGCTGAGGTAAACTACGATAAGGTTTTTATTAAAGGCGACATATATCTAAATCGAACTGACGGTAACTATAATATGTATTACACGTCTCCCATAAAAATTACCAACTCTACGGTAGAAGGGAGAGTAACCCTCAACTCCGTCACCTTCAGGGAAAAGGTGACCTTTGATAACGTTAAATTTCTCGATAATTCCTATTTCATCAACAGCGTATTTCTAAAAGATGTTGAGTTTACCAATTGCAAGTTCTATTTCGCTAACTTCGGAGAATGCAGGTTCGATAGATCTTCTGACTTCAGTGGGTCTAGCTTCGATATGGGAGCAAATTTTAAAAATACCAGGTTTATGAGCTATGCCAACTTCAAGAACTGTATGCTTAATGGGCTCGTAGATTTTCAGAACTCCGAGTCCGATCGCGTTTGCTTTGACAACGCTAACTTCACGAATACCGCCTATTTTACAGGAAGGGAGTTCAGAAATATGGCTAGATTTGTTAACACGACTTTTAAAAATGCGTATTTTATCTTCTGCCGGTTCAATTCCCTGCACATGGATCACTCCAAGGTTAGAGGGGCCATCGACTTTCGCAAATCGACCTTCGCCAATCAAACTATATTTACAGATACCCATTTCATGGGATACGCCAATCTGCAAAACTGCCTCTTCATGGGACCCCTTGACCTTGGAAACTCCACCTACTCCAAGGGGTGTACTTTCTCCAGGTCCCTTTTTGATAAAAACGTGGACTTCTCCAGCGCCAGGTTCCTGAAGGCTGCTGATTTCAGCCAATCCCAATTCGCCGGGGAGGGCCGCTTCTTCCAGGCGGAGTTTTTAGATGACGCTGACTTCTCCATCTGCTCCTTCAATGATACTCTAGACCTAGGGCGCTCTACCTTTCACGGACAGGCCAATTTCATGAACGCCGATATGAGGAAGGATATACTGGCCGAGGACGGGCAATTCAAAGGCCTGCTTAACTTAAACAGAACTAGCTATCGCCGGTTTTTCGTCAGATGGGATTCCATCAACCACCTTCAGTACAATGAGACATCCTATAACTTATTGGTAAGCAACTTCAAGAGCCTAGGCCTCTTCGAGGATGCCAATAAATGCTACTACAAATTCATGTGCGAGAGGGGCAGTGAGACCAACTACCAGGCTTATAAGGGCAAAATAGACAGCCTTTTTATCTCTGTTTTCTACTTTTTAGCGTGGATCCTATATGGCTTCGGCACGAGACCGGAGGTTCCCCTAGCCTGGTCTATCTTCCTCACCGTGGGGATCTTTGCGCCCTTCTGGTATCTGAACTGCGGGGAGGTCCCAGGCGGCATACTGGAAAAATATGGGTCATCGGACAAAACGAGCTTGAGAGAGAAAGGTGACTTTAAGCAAGCCCTCAAGCTCAGCTCCTCGATTTTCCTTTCGGGGACTAAGATCTTCATAGATCCACCCATGATTCCGGAGATGTTGAAGAGATCCAATCCTTGGATAAATAGGATCTATCTGCTGGAAAGGACACTAGGGGCGGCCTTCTTCTTCCTCTTCTTTTTAGCCATAAGTAAGACGATAATATTTAATTAAGGTGGAGAGAACGAGGAAAGGATAGATATAATGTATATAATGGCGAAGAGATAGTGGGGGATATGTCCTGACTAAACATGCTTTTATATGGATAGCTTTAGCCATCTTCCTCCTCACATGGATAAAACACGGCAGCTCGTAACCTGAGCGTCTTCAATGTCAATGCCTTGTGATTGAATAGCGCCTGGGCACCGAGAGCAGCGCAGGTGCCTCCCTATCAGAGGTAGGCGCGCCCCAGGCAGCAGCCACCTCCGCAGGGACCGAGCTTGCAGCTTATACCGATCAGGCGCCGCCGTCCTCCAACCGTGGGGCGCTGATGGCAGCCGGTCTGGATTCCAGACCGCCATCGTACATTTTACTAAGACGGGTCCTACCTCGGGGGAATGCTTTCTAAGCGATTTCTAATTGAGAAAGCCATTCTTTCAGAAAGCCCTTCTCCTGGACAAGGATCTCAAAATCAGGACTATGAGCATGTACTTGGCACGTATCCGAAAGATTATATTCATCGTTGGCCTCATGGAGGCACTGGTCGATATACATGTCAGGCTACTGGGACCCTCACA
>CAZKWM010000128.1:0-7054 GCA_964556405.1 uncultured Methanotrichaceae archaeon
TTCTTCCTAAAAAGGGTCTGGCTCTTCGTTCCCCTCTTCACGGGGGTAATAGCCCTGCCCATGATCTTCAACATCTTCATGCCAGGAGCCCCTCTCTGGACGGTAGCTACCCTGGGACCTGGCGCTCACCTGGGGCCCTTTGCCCTTCCCGAGGCCATCTACATCACCTGGCAGGGAACAATAGCAGCAGCGGTCTTCACCACCAGGGTGGCGGTCTCAGTCTCAGCCGTGGTCCTCCTCTTCCTGACCACGCCCCAGCAGCTCCTCTTCAAATCCTTGAGGTCGGTGGGAGTTCCTAAGCTCTACGTCCTGACCCTGGAGATGACCTACAGGTACATCTTTCTCCTGGTTGAATTGATCAGGGAGATGTACGTGGCCAAGAGAGCCAGGATCATCAGGTACATGTCCACCTGGGAGGAGCAGAAGTGGGTCGGAGGAAGGATAGGGTACTCCCTGGTGAGGTCCATGGATACGAGCGATAAAGTCCATAAGGCTATGATCTCCAGGGGCTTTAACGGCGACATAAAGATCCTGGAGGAGTTTAGCTTGAAGAGGCGTGACTACATTGCAGGGGTGATCACCGTCCTCTTAAGCGGCCTTTTGGTTCTGGTATCCCAGAACAACCTTTCGATTTAGGAATGAAAGAAAAACAGAGCAAAAAAACAAAACAAATGGACAGAGACGAGCACAGTAAAAGATCAAAGGAAAGGAACAGAGGATAAATGGAATCAGAGACGATCTTCGATCTCAGAGACGTATACTACTCATATCTGGGAAAGATTGACGCTTTAAAGGGCGTGAGCTTAAATGTCTGCCGCGGAGAGCAGATCGCCATCATGGGAGCCAACGGCAGCGGAAAGTCCACCCTTCTGGCCATCTTAGACGCCCTCATCTACCCAACCTCAGGGAAGTTCTACGCCTTTGGCAGGGAGGTCACCGAGGACCTCTTTGATTCGTTGAGAGAGGACGATTTCAGGAGCTATTTCAGGAAGCGAGTGGGCTTCGTCTTCCAGAACTCCGATGTCCAACTCTTCTCCCCCACTGTCTACGACGAGGTGGCCTTCGGTCCCCTTCAGCTCGATCTCTCGCCTGAGGAGGTCAGGGCCAGGGTCAACGAGGTGTTGGAGTTCGCAGGCATAACCAAGCTTCGTGACAGGGCTCCCCACACCCTCAGCGGCGGCGAGAAGAAGAAGGTCTGCATAGCATCGGTCCTGGCCACTAATCCCGACGTCCTCCTGCTGGATGAGCCCACCGCAGGCCTTGACCCCAGGACACAGCTCTGGCTGGCCGAGCTTCTCTTGGAGATCGCCCAGGTTGGAAAGACCGTGATCACGGCCACCCATGACCTAGAGATCATGGAGCAGATAAGCAAAAGAGCCGTCGTGGTTGGCGAGGACCACAGGGTCAAGGTGGATGCTCCGTCCCGGGATGTCCTGAGCAACACCGAGCTTCTGCTGGATGCCAACCTAATTCACAGGCACATACACCGCCACGGGGCTATACAGCACCAGCATCTGCATGCCCATCAGGAGAAGCATTCTCACAACCACGTTTGATTGAAGAGGTTGAAGATAACAAAAGCAATCGCGTCAGAGTAAAAATGGGCAGGTCAACGCCTATCTGAGTCCTTCTATTAGCTATTTTTTCCCGCTCCCATGTATCCCTTGGCCACCTGGGGCGTCGGATGGCTTAGGGAATCTGATACATAGAAATCAAAAGCCTCCTTCAGGCTCTTATTAATATAATCATCTACCATAGATGTCTCTTTCGTGACCTGATTGGCGACAAAGCTTGGTCTAATTCCAAATATGGCGACCCCAAGTAGGCTTAATAAAATCAGCCTCTCCAAGGAAATCATTTTCATGTTATGCCATCCTGATTAATCACATATTTAGTGCTACTATATTAGAATATCACATCAATTTTCCTAAAATCAAAGTCTTTCGTAGCAACTAAAGCACGCAATATAGGGATTATTATTACTTCATAGAGCTATCCGCCATCCTTTTATAACAGAATGAGATAACCTGCCCTTCGGTGATACCGTGCATATCCCCGATGGCTACCTGGGGCCCTACACCTACGTGGCCCTATATCTGGTGATGATACCTATCTGGGTCCATGTAGGAAGGAAGCTCTCCCAAGAGCTTCGCTCCAAGCAGGTGCCCTTACTGGCTTTATCGGCGGCCTTCTCCTTCGTGATAATGATGTTCAACCTGCCAGTTCCAGGAGGCAGCACCGGCCATGCCATCGGCGGGGCGATAATAGGCATAGTGCTCGGTCCCTGGGCGGCGGTGATATCCATATCCGTAGCCCTAATCCTTCAGGCCCTGATCTTCGGAGATGGAGGTATCACGGCAATTGGTGCCAACTGCTTCAACATAGCCGTGGTCATGCCCTTCTCAGCCTACTATCTCTACAGGCTGTTCTCGGGGAATTCTGATCTCGACTCCTCCAGGAGGCTGGCTGCGGCGGCTATAGCGGGCTACGTCTCCCTGGTGCTAGCTGCAGCCGTCACGGGCTTTGAGTTCGGCATACAGCCCCTACTCCACTACGATGCGGGAGGAGTGCCTCTTTACATGCCCTATGGCCTGAACGTCACCATGACGGCCATGATCCTGGAGCATCTGGTCTTCGGATTTGTGGAGGCCTTGGTTACCATCCTTATCTTCGCCTATATCCGGAGGACCGATCCAAGCCTGCTGGCAGATTCTAAGCCCAAGTTGGAGAATGGGCTGGAGACGATGGCGGTGCCGGCCTGATCTTGGGGTGATAGCTGTGGATAAAAACACAAGGAACATGGTAATTGGGCTCTTCATCCTGGCGATACTGACGCCCCTTGGCCTTTTAGCATCAGGAGATGCCTTCGGTGAGTGGGGGCTTAACGATCTCAAGGAGAAGCTGGGGTATGCTCCATCGGGGATGGAGATGCTCTCTCCTTCCTACAGTGCACCCATTCCAGATTATTCCTTGCCTGGGACCGAAGGATCTATAGGTGCAGCTTTAACCTATATCTTGTCGGCAGTCTTGGGAATCGTCCTTTGTGCCGGAGCCTTGTACCTTCTGGGCAAGAGTATAGCTAGGAGTTGATAAGGTTGGCTACAGGATTTTTAATTTTTTAACGCTTAAGCACTCTAAGTCCTAGAACGAAACGAAAATACGAGGAGAAAAGCATAGAGAGGCAAACTGCCTCTCCTTTTCTATACTTTGCTCAGACGTACATCTCCCCGCGCTCCACCTCTCTTGAGGCCTTCTTGCGCAACTCTCCTCCCAGCCTCACGTAGTACTTCATTGTATCGGGGGTTACCGACGGACCGGTGTCTTGTATCGCCGCCAGGAAGTGCCTCTGACTTACCTCTTGGGACATCATATTCTCCCTCAGGGCCAGGCGTCCGGCCTTTCTCATCACAGCTGCCAGGTCTGCGCCTGTGTACTGGTCGGTGAGGCTTACCAGCTCCCCTACATCCACGTCCGGGGCAACGGGCATCCTGCGCAAGTGGACCTCGAAGATCTTTCTGCGGGACTCGGCGTCGGGAACAGGAGCCATGATGAGCTCATCGAACCTGCCGGGCCTAAGAAGAGCTGGATCTATGATATCGGGCCTGTTGGTGGCGCCTATGACCACCACGCCGTGAAGCTCCTCTAAGCCGTCCATCTCGCTCAAGAGTTGGTTGACGATCCTCTCGGTGGCATGGGGCTCTCCCAAGGCTCCTCCCCTGACCGGCACCAGAGCATCCAGCTCATCCAGGAATATGATGGAAGGGGCAACTTGCCTGGCGCGCTTGAAGATCTCTTCCACTCTCTTTTCGCTCTCACCGTACCACTTGGATAAGAGGGCGCTTCCCTTTACGGTTATGAAGTTGGCATCGCTCTCATTGGCCACGGCCTTGGCCAGCATGGTCTTTCCAGTGCCTGGTGGTCCGTAGAGCAAAATGCCCTTGGGGGCATCAATCCCAAGCCTTCTGAAGCTCTCGGAGTTCCTGAGGGGCCACTCCACTGCCTCCACCAGGAGCTGCTTTACATCCTTCAGGCCGCCGATATCGTCCCAGACGACGTTTGGCACCTCCACCAGGATCTCCCTCAGGGCGCTTGGCTGGACCTCCCGGAGGGCAGTCTCGAAATCGCCCCTCTGGACGATGAGCATGTCCAGGATCTCCTTGGGTATAATGGGGGCATCCAGGTCGATCTGGGGAAGGACTCTCCTGAGAGCGTTCATGGCCGCCTCTCTGCATACGGCAGCGATGTCCGCGCCCACGAAGCCGTAGGTCCTTTCAGAGTACTCATCTATGTCTGTGGACTCGCCTAGTGGCATGCCGCGAGTGTGGATCTGGAAAATCTCCCTTCGCCCATCGTAATCGGGGACACCGAGCTCTATCTCCCTGTCGAACCTGCCAGGCCTGCGCAAGGCCATATCCAGGGCCTCTGGGCGGTTGGTGGAGCCTATGACTATGACATTCTTTCTCTCCTTCAGGCCATCCATGAGGGATAGGAGCTGAGCTACAACTCTTCTCTCCACCTCGCCCGTCACCTCGCTCCTCTTGGGGGCGATGGAGTCGAGCTCATCCAGGAATATGATGGCCGGAGTATTCTTCTCCGCCTCCTCGAAGATGTCCCTGAGGGCCTTCTCGGACTCGCCATAGTACTTGGACATGATCTCGGGGCCGTTGATGGATATGAAGTAGGCATCGCTCTCATTGGCCACGGCCTTGGCCAGCATGGTCTTTCCGGTGCCCGGTGGCCCATGAAGGAGCACCCCTTTGGGCGGGTCAATGCCCAGCCTGTCGAAGAGCTCTGGGTGTTTCAGGGGCAGCTCAATCATCTCTCTGACCTTGTTTATGGCTGGCTTCATGCCGCCTATGTCCTCATATACTACCGAGGGCACGGGCCTCTCTGATACTTCAATAGCCTGGGGAAGAAGTTCTATCTCGGTTCCCTCCGTTATCTTGACAATGCCTCCGGGGCTGGTGGAGATCACTCTGAGCTTTATTTCTCCGAGGCCGAAGGCCTGGGCGCCCAGAAACCCTCTGAAGATCTCCTCGAACATGGTTTCCCTGCCGAAAGAGTCCGAGGGGGGCTTTCTTATGCTGGTAGTGGAGATCACATCGCCCTTGACGACCGGCCTTCCATGTAATACTTTGGTCAGGACATCGCCAGGGGCAAAGATCTGCATCCCCTGGGTGACAGGAGCCAGGGTCACGTGCTTGGCCTCGCTCCAGAGGGCCTTCTTTATCTCCACGTATTGGCCTATGCTCGTCCCTGCGTTGGACCTGATGAGGCCGTCCATCCTGACGATGTCCATACCCTGGTCCGCTGAGTAGGCGTTGACGGCCAGGGCGCTGGTGGTCCTCGTGCCTACGACCTCCACCACCTCCAGGGTACGAGCTCCTATCTTGTTCAGGTAATCCTCGCTGATCCTGACTATGCCCTTGCCCACATCGCCTTGATTTGCCTCGGCAACCTTTAGCCGGGCGGGTTCGCCATCGCTCATATCTCTTTCACACCTGATCTTCGAGGATGGATATACGGGTTTATTTTTTAAATAGTTTACTATTATCTAATATGTCTATATCTTAGTTAGCATTATATGGCCCTTTAGGTAAGAATGGGTCATAATGTGCCCAAATTGCCCTCACAGCGATACTTCGTAGGGATTTTTTTTAAAGTTTCCTTCAAACGCCCTTATTTTGCGTCCCTGCACGGTCTTGTGTCTGGGTTGTTACCTTGGAAGGTATCGCTCGCCTGCTCCACGTTCACCACGCCCTTTTTATGTTGGATATATGATCTGGAGTCACTGAAGAGAGAGCTTTAATCCTTCGTAAGTATGTGACTTCCTCTCCTGCCTAAAGGCCGGAGCTTCCTACTTCATCGATCTGACGCTTACCTGAACGTGAGTTCGGGCCGGAGGTCAGATCTTCATAGGCTCTATCCCTCAGTCAGAGGGTGAGGATGTTCTTTGCTGCATCAAGATCTCTATCGATCGAAAGACCACAGGAGGGGCAATCGTGCACCCTCTCAGATAGATCTTTTTGAACGATAGCCCCACAGCCAGAACACCTTTGAGATGTATTCCTTGGGTCAACAAATACCACGCTTTTGCCAGCTCTTGAAGCCTTGCTTAGCGTGAACTGTATTGCCAGCTTGCTATATGCCACAGCTCCAGGCCCATCCGGATCGTAGAAACATATGGGCTGCTCAGCTCCTGGGGGCTCAGCCAGCTTCACCTCTCAGGCTGGGGGGATCGATCTCTTTTGCTTTTGCTTATGGTAATCGCCTATAGTATGCCGGCTATAGCCAACGGAATCGCCAATCTCCTTGTAGGTAACATTAGGATACCTGTTCAGCATTTCGTCGACTTTAGCTAGCACTTCGGGATTCCTGTGCAGCGGCTTTCTGGTTTTTTTCTTGTCATCCGATAGCAAAGACCCCAAGTCCCCAGGTAGCGGTGACCCTCTTGACTCCAACAGTTCTCTGACCTCGGGGGACAAGTGCTCTAAAACCAATGATGATAGAAGGACTGACGGTTCCTGGCCTACCATGGCCCCCCAGATTCTCAGCGCCCTATAGGCCTCAGGTTCCAAAGCGATGCGTGGGCTTCGAGTCATAATCCTTTTTTATACTCGAAGATTTAAGGATCTTTCGCCCCAGAGGCCCCTTTTCCCCGCGCTCTCCTAGTGCCTGGATATCTATCTTCCAAAATTATAAATAGCGTTCAGGCCTATTATGTATTATGAAGTCCCCAGAAGGTGGCAGAGAATATTGCGAGAATATCGCGAGAAAAAAGAGAGAAGAAAGAATGAGATCACTTGTAAACCTATATTTGGGCTTGTAGAAGATTGCAGCCTAACGTCCCAGGTATAGGAAAGATTATCATCCCATATTTAACGGCACTAAAGGGCTATAACGTACCTATATGTATGCATAAAGACCATTCTTAATATTTAGCTGATGGTGAGCGTGTCTATCATGTAAACGAATTTATATAAAATCGTAGTAGTATTTTCAATGCATAAGCCACAATTCTTAAACCAATTCTGGTCATAGTGGTATTATCAAG
>CAZKWM010000129.1:0-3777 GCA_964556405.1 uncultured Methanotrichaceae archaeon
CTACGTGGATTGGCTGCCCTGTACCTGAGGTTTGGGTTACTAAAGTATCGATTACCAAAGCATCGTTTATTCTGGTAGATATTGCCGGGGCAAATGCCCTTGTAGCACAGAATGCCCTGTGATGCTTAGGGTGGTCTTATTAAAGGCGCTCCTTACGGCCTTTCAGGGGTCCTTTTAACAACAATTTGTCCCTAATGACCTTTCGTGCCATTATAACTCCGAACAGATTATGCTCTATGCACAGGGACCTTGCCTCCAGGTTGAGACCCTGGAGACCTAGTATTTAATGAAGGTCAGATAGCTGAATAGATGAGGGTTGTTATAGCTGCATTGATTATACTGTTTTTAGCAGTTTTCGCAGCTGACGGCAGCATTGTAACTCAGTCCAGCTACAGATACGGCGACGGATCTGATGCCGGCAGCGATGATGGAAATTCTAATGTCGATCAGAATTCCAAGAACATGGCCATGGTGGTTAGAGGGGGCGATATCATCTCCCAGGTCAGGCGATCCTTACCAGGGTTCCATGAAGCAGCTTATAGGGCAGAGGTCCACGCACATGGCCCTCCTCCTGGGCGCGAATAACATCTGGTCCCAGAGCAATGGCGTGGATGCCCTGGAGTCCTCGGTCATCATCGTTGGGGGCAATAACACCGGCAGCCAGACCAACTGGTTTACCAATCCCTATGTTGAGTCCTTCTCCTAGAGACCGATAAATGAGGTCCTCATCGTCGGGGAGAGACGTGCCTTCAACCAATCCAACCAGGCCCTCTCTCCGTGAATGGCCTATCAGACCCCCAGGTGAACTTCGTGGAGATCGTCGGGATTGAAAACGTCCTGAATCAGAACAACTCCCCATGGCTCAGGGCTCCAATACACAACAGAAGGAGAAGAACCTGGCGTTTTTCTCTGGCAGCAGCAACGTTCTGACCCAAACCAACGTCCAGGATCGGTAGTGTGCCGAATTTGCTATAACTTGAGACGGGTCCATAAGAGGAGTCGATGTCCTATGGCCCATCCACGAATTAAAGGTGCACGGAATTAGAGCGAATCTGAGACACTGCCTCCAGAGTCTGGATAATGTGACTAGGACTCTGCAGCAGACGGGGACGAAAATCGCCCTGATAGTCTTCCGCTTTGAGGATAGCACTGATGATACTATCTCTCAGGCGAAGAGCAGGTTTGGGTGCATGGATTCAAGCCCCCTCATTTTATCCTCGGTCTTGAGCAGGATATCCATGGATTCCCTGGGCCTGTGGTCCCCCTAGATTCCGGGGCCGGGCAGGGCACGGCCTCCAATGTCTCAGGGGATTTACAGGCCTTCATCGATTCGAACCTAATGAACGCTCAGAATAACGTCGTAAGCTCCACACTCTGCCCGTGTATCCTCCAGGATTTCATCCATACCCATTCCGACCCCTCCGGGTCCTGGGACAGAAAAGTTCAACAGGTAGAAGTTCCATCTTAGGGCCAGGAGATGAGATGATATGGCTGATTGCGATCTCTGCACCCGAGCCAGGCCTACTCTCTTCCCCATCAAGGTCCAGGTCCACACCCTGGCCTTCCCTGAGGGAACCTATAGAGGGGTCTGCGATATCTGCCTCGATAACCTGAACAAGGCTTATGAGGAGCGGTTCGGGAAGAAGCCCGAGCAGAAGTAATTCTATTTCTTTTTTAGCGGCGGCTTTTTATTTGGGGGCTGCCTTGAAGCTTAGACTCCAAAATGAGGGTAGATGATGGCATTGATCCTTTTATTGGCGGCTTTGGGCTCCCTGGCCGTAGCCAACTTGATGTTCGAGGGATCTCCTGGGCAGAAGGACTCTGTGATGACTTTGGAGGGCAATGTCACTGAGATTAAAGAGACGGCTAAGGGTGGTAATCTAATGATTCACATTGATTCCTCGGATCTTACCATCTTTGTGCCCGAAAGCTCTGAAGCCGCTGATGTGAAGCTCAGGATGCATGAAGGAGACAGAATCAGGGCCAAAGGAGGACCGTCGGATTGCCAGGGAAAGAAGAAGCTAATGGTCGAAAGAGTCTCAGATCTGGAGCTAACTGAACGCAATATATAACGAAAACTATGGATTATACTTAATTTGTAGTCTGGGCCTTTTTAGGTTCGTGGTTCTGCATCTTTCCCCTAGGACATTTTTTTCAAGGCTGAAAGCCTATTATTAGGGACGGTGAGGGTTTGAGATTTCTTGTTCTCTGAGGAACCGGAAAGATAGGCTCCGCGATGGCCTGGGATCTGGTCCGGGATAGAGACGTCGAGGCCGTGGGCATTGCAGGCAGGAATCAAGGACCTCTGGATAAGATCCGTGACTGGATAAAACGCGATAAGCTGAACCTCCACATCCTGGACGTCCTGGACCGCGGTGCAACTGAGAAGCTCATGAGCCATTACGACCTGTGCATCAACACTCTCCTCAACCGAAGATCCAGCTATAGATCCCTGGGAGGCCCCGGCTATAAGTTCGGGAACCAACGTCCTGGAGGTCCTGGAGGAGTACCACAGAAGACCCGAGAACCGCGAGACTGAAGGGTTAGAGATCCCGGAGGGCATGAGCCTGGAGGAGTACGGGAGTCTCTTCACAAGAGGGCCGTGGATAAAGGCGTCACCATTCTGGACGGCATGGGCTTTGCCCCGGGCCTAAGCAATGTGACTCTGGCCCAGGGGATAAGGAATGTAAATGCCCACTCAGCTGAGGCTAGGGTGGGGGAATACCCGACCAGAAATCAGCCCAGAGGCATCCTCTGAAGTACATCATCACCTGGTCCTTTGCTCACGTCCTGCGGGAATACTCGGTCAAGGTCTTGGTCAGGGATCTGGGAAGGGTGGTGGAGGTGGATGCCACTAGTGGCAAGAAGAAGTTCAGATTTAATGAGTTTGGCCACGACGTCGAACTGAAGTGCGTCATAACTCCAGGCATGCCGAGCTTTCTCTTCACCTTCCCCCAGCTTAAGAACTTCTCAGAAAAGACCATACGATGGCCAGGGCACTTCGATGGCATCGACGCCCTGAAGGAGTGTGGCCTTCTGTCTGCGGAGAAGGTGAACTTCAAGGGTGCGGTCTTCAGGCCCAGGGATTTTCTGGTGGCGACGGTGGAGCCAAAGCTGAAGCCCTTGCCTGGTGATAGGGACGTGTGAGTCATGTGGAACACCGCCTACGGCGAGCTGGGCGGGGATGAGCTGAGGTCCGACTGCTACATGTGGTCCGAGAGCGACGAGGCCCACGGCATATCCGCCATGTCCAAGGTCACGGGCTTTTCGGCGGCGTCAGGTAGCCAGGCTCTTAGGACGGGCAATATAAAGGAGAAAGGAATAGTTGCACCTGAAGAGGCCGTAGCTGGTGACCTTTACAAGAGATACATGGGCGACCTCAAGGAGCGAAACATAAATATTTTTGAGGTCACTGGGATGGCTTCCAAGCTGATATGAAGATAATCACCCTGCTCACAGATTTCGGCTCCTTCTACCCCGCCCAGATGAAAGGCGTCATCCTGAGTAAGGTAGAGGATGCGACCTTCGTGGACATAGCCCACGACATCCCTCCTCAGGATGTCAGGGCAGGGGCCTTTGCCCTCCTTTCCACGGTGAGATACTTTCCCCAGGGAACCATCCACTTGGCGGTGGTGGACCCAGGGGTAGGCATGGACCGCGCAGGGCTCATAATAGAGGGCGGAGGTCAGATTATGGTGGGACCAGATAACGGCCTTCTGATCCCCGCTGCCAAATCCTTAGGACAGCTTCGGGCTTACAAGATCGAGAGGAAGTATG
>CAZKWM010000129.1:3877-7004 GCA_964556405.1 uncultured Methanotrichaceae archaeon
GGCTTTGGATCTCCTAAGAGAACCGAGTTAGGCCTTGAAGCGACCGTGATCTACGTGGACGGATTCGGTAACCTCATACTGAACTTGAGGGAAATCCCTCCAGGCACCTACGCCCTCAAAGGAGTTTGGTTAAGAATGGTTAAGACCTACGCTGAGGTCAAGAGGATCGAACCTCTTATAACCCATGGGAGTCATGGCTTCGTGGAGATCGCGGTCAACCAGGGAAGTGCTGCCGATGCCTTCGGCCTCAAGGCTGGAGACCGCGTGAAGCTGGAGGAGATGGACTGATGGAATTCGGCATAGAATTCGTGCCCAATGAGCCTGCGGCCAAGGTCGCCTACATGGCCAAGCTGGCAGAGGACTCGGGATTCAGCACTGTATGGGTTACTGATCACTACAACAACAGGGACGTTTATTCCACCCTGGCGGTGA
This sequence comes from uncultured Methanotrichaceae archaeon, assembly GCA_964556405.1. Taxonomy (GTDB): domain Archaea; phylum Halobacteriota; class Methanosarcinia; order Methanotrichales; family Methanotrichaceae; genus UBA114. Next base: position 4,310 of record CAZKWM010000129.1, read on the forward strand.
TATCCCTCATCACCAATAAAATAAAGCTGGGTACCGGCGTTACTAACCCCTACACCAGGAACGTGGCCGTTACTGCCTCAAGCATTGCCTCCATCAATGAGATCTCTGGTGGCAGAGCCATTCTGGGCATCGGTCCAGGAGACAAGGCCACCTTCGACGCCATGGGCATAGATTGGGACAAGCCCCTCACCAGGGTCAAGGATTCTGTAACCGCTATCAAGGCCTTCCTAGGCAAGCAGAAGGTCAGCCAGGTGGGATTCAAGGGAGCCTCATTAGCTTTCTCTGCTGGAAAGATCCCCATCTACATAGGAGCTCAGGGCCCCAAGATGCTGGAACTGGCCGGAGCCATGGCCGACGGCGTTCTCATCAACGCCTCTCACCCTGATGACTTCAAGTACGCTGTGCCTGTGATAAGGCAGGGCGCTGAGAAAGCCGGAAGGAAGGCCTCTGATGTCAAGGTCTGCGCCTATGCCAGCTTCAGCGCCGACAAGGACAAGGCCAAGGCAGTCAATGCATCCAAGATGGTGGTGGCCTTCATAGTGATAGGATCGCCGGCCAACGTCTTGGAGAGGCACGGCATCAATCCCGAGGCCACGGCCAAGATCTCATCGTCCATAGCCAAGGGCGACTTTGGGTCGGCCATTGCCGGAGTAACTTCTGAGATGGTCGATGCCTTCTCCATATCCGGCACCCCTGACGATGCCAAGGCCCGGATAGAGGAGCTTACCAAGACCGGCGTGGATCAGATAGTGGTAGGTTCGCCCATAGGGCCCGACAAGGAGCGATCCATAAAGCTGATAGGAAAGAGCGTCCTTAAGTGATCTCGATGAGAGGTCTCTACATAGGTCGCTTTCAACCTTTTCACTTGGGACACAGGGCTGTTTTAAAGAAAATCTTAGAGGAGGTAGATGAGGTGGTGGTGGTGGTGGGAAGCGCCCAGGAGAGCCACGCACCTCAGAACCCTTTTACCGCTGGCGAGAGGCTGGATATGATCTACGGGGCTTTAAGAGATATGAGATCCAGGTCCTACGTTATCCCCCTCCAGGACGTGGACAGAAATGCCATATGGGTCTCTCATGTGGTGTCCATGGCCCCCAGGTTCGACCTCGTCTACTCTAACAATTCCCTGACAGAGGACCTCTTCGTCGAGGCGGGCTTCCAGGTCAGAAAGCCTCCCATGTACAGGAGAGATCTCTACTCGGGCACGGTTATCAGGGAGCTCATGCTCCGGGGAGGGGATTGGAGATCCATTGTACCTGAGGAGGTGGCCTCAGTGATCGATAGTATCGGAGGGGAGGAGCGGCTTATCCACATCTTCAGGGATGATCTCAAGTAGATCTATGTACTTCGAAAGTTTCTTCATAATTTTCTCCATTCCCTTTGCAGCTTCATCTCCAAGCGTTCAGCATCCATCCGCCTCTTCACAACTATATCTCCTATTTCTTCGCGGAGTGGTTTGGACATTCTCCGTGGCGACGAAGGCGGCCCAATACCATTCTAAAATAAAAATAAAATTAGTTATATCTCTTCTTGATTAGCTACATCAAATCAAAAAAGGCCAGTTTCCAGGTGCTTAATTTTCAATGAATATCTCATGGAGTGGTTGCCTATAAGAGGAGATTGCAGGAGGTATATAATGGATCGGCAGCCACCCCAACGACTTCTACTAATTAACCGCAAATAAATAGTTTCCGATAGTCCTAGAGTGTCACCTCCAAGGTTTTGCCCTCCAGGACGTTGGCTTCGCTGATCTCCAGTTCCTTGGTTCGTATATTGCTGGCGCTGTTGCCGGCAAAGACCAGATAGGGGTTTACTACGCGAGTCCCGTACTTGGGCTCAGTGGAGTAAGGCACCCTGATCTCGAAGGTTCCATTCTTGTAGGCTGCCTGGTTCACGTACTGGAACTGCCTGCCCTGGTTGGAGGTCATGTTCAGGAGGGCTCCCACGTTCATATCTGTCTGGGTGTGAACCCTTATCAGGACGCCGGGCACGTACTGGAATATTTTAATTCTGCTGGTGGGTGGATTGGCTCCAAGCACCGAGGATGACTCGTAGATGAGCCTGAAGTGACCCATGCCCGTGCCGTCGAAGAGGTGCAGCCTGGCCAGGGTTGTTTCCATGAGCTTTTGCAGGGGCACAGCGGCGACGTAGGTGCCGTAGTCCTGGTATATCTGGTAGTCGGATATGTCCTTGCCTGCCCAGATGGTTATGGCCTGGAGCTTGCCGTAAATCATCTCGTAATCGGTGATCACGTACTTGGAGTGGTGGGCATCCATGACTGTCGTGGCTTCATTCTCGTTCTGGGAGAGGTAGAACTTGGCCGAGTCCTGGACACCGGCTTGGAAGTTATTGGCGACCACAGGCCTTTGCGCCTGATATACAATCCAGTTGCCGTAGTCCCACCAGCTCATGATGCTGTACTCGGGGCGCTGGTCGGGGCTGTTGTAGAAGCTCGTCTGATTGGTATTGGCCTTGAGCCAGTTCAAGGACTCGTACCAGTCGCCGGCTATTGGCGGCGCGCTCTCGAAGATGGAAGACGTCTCCAGGGCTGTTGGCAAGACCAGTATTATCAGAAGGGCCGCCGCTAGATAGACGGGCACGGTCTTTCCTCTATCCCTGGCCTTCTCCCTGACCAGGTCTAGGCCCTCAAAGAAGAGGATGCTGATCATTATCCCCATAGTCACCGAGGAGATGT
>CAZKWM010000130.1:0-6984 GCA_964556405.1 uncultured Methanotrichaceae archaeon
CGAAAAGTGAGGTGCAAAGGCTATATATGAAAGTATATGAAAGGCCCAGAGTACCGTCTTTAAAGAACGACATTTTTCATTATTACTAATAATTGAACAATCTATAGATTAATTACAACAAATTAAATTATCTATAACTAAATCACCACTAACTAAAAGGAAAGTAACTATAATATCCTACTGTAGGGGCTTGAAATACCATGAGGTCGTCTAGTAGTCGGGGAAGGACCGAATGAAGGCTATAGGAATCGTTGGAAGCCCAAGAAAGAACGGCAACACCGACACCCTGGTCCAGGCCGTCCTGGATGGTGCCAAAGGGGCCGGCTATCAAACCGAGAAGTATTATCTGAATGAGATGAGCTACAGGGGATGCCAGGGCTGCGGCTACTGCAAGGCCCATGAAAACTGCCAGCTCAAGGACGATGCCTCAAGGCTTTTGGAGGCACTACAGGAGGCAGATGCAATAGTCTTTGGATCTCCCATCTACTTCTTCCAGTTCACAGGGCAGTTCAGGCTCATGGAGGACAGGATTTACTCCTTAGTGGACAGCAACTTCAACTCCCGCGTAAAGCCTGGAAAAAAGGCAGTGGTTGTGACCAGTCAGGGCAATCCTGACGAGAACGCCTTCAATGGAGCCATCCAGGAGTTTGCCAATGTGCTAAAGCTGGTTGGCATCCAGCTGACAGGGCTTGTAAAGATGACCAATGGTGGTCGCCTTGATGCAGTCAAGAGCAGAAAGGATCTTCTAGAAAAGGCGATGGCCCTGGGAAAGGCCTTTTAATAATACTTTAACAACACGCTTTTCCCGTTTTTATTTTATAAATCTGATCAGATCTCAATAGATTAAAGATAGATTCGGCTGCGAAGGTTCATTTCTTTATAGCCCTGCTGTCGTCCACTACAATATAATCCCTCACAGCGCAGACCGAGCTGAAAGGCACTAGGACGAACTTCCCCTCCTCCCTGTACTTCTGACGATTAAGCTCAGCATCTGGCTTTATCACCAGGTCCACCAAAATCCCAGTATTCACATCGAAGATCATGTTATCGACATCGCCCATCACCGTCCCCTCGATGGTGACTACCTCCTTTCCTGCGAGGTCTCCGGCGTAAACCTTAGCCATTTCTCTTTGATCCCCCTGGACTCGAACTACATGTGACCTGACTGAGTTTTGCCTTCACTGGCATATATTAACATAACCTATACGCGGCCGATCTGCTCTTTCTGTACCTATCTGTAGCCTATGTAGGAGCCGGGCTCCATCTTGACGCCGCCCTTGAACCTCTCATTGATTCTCTCGTAATAGTTGACCATGCTCTCCTCAATGCTCGGCCTCACCTTTTTCAAGGCCTCACGGTAATGGTCCATGCCCACAGTCTCCAGGTTCTCCCTCATGGCCAGCATGACCGCCTCGCGGCAGAGGGCCTCTAGGTCAGAGCCCACGTACCCTTCGGTGAGCTCGGAAAGCTCCTCCAGCTGGACATCTTCGGCATTGGGAATTTTTGCCGTATGGATCTTTAGGATCTCGTGCCTTCCTGACTTATCGGGCGGCCCAATCATCAGGAGCCTGTCGAACCTTCCGGAGCGAAGCAGGGCGGGATCTATCATATCCGGCCTGTTCGTCGCTGCCAGGACCATAACGTCTTTGAGGGTTTCTAATCCATCAAGCTCAGCCAGAAGCTGGTTTACAACTCGCTCCGTGACCCGGCTTCCTTCGTCCATCCCCCTGATGGGGGCGATGGAGTCCAACTCATCAAAGAATATGATGGCCGGCGATACCTGTCTTGCCTTCCTGAAGACCTCGCGGATGGCCTTCTCAGACTCCCCCACCCACTTGGAGAGGAGCTGGGGCCCCCGGATGCTTATGAAGTTGGCATTGATCTCATTGGCCACAGCCTGGGCGATCATGGTTTTCCCCGTGCCCGGAGGGCCGTAGAGCAGGACGCCTTTGAGAGGGCGGATGCCCATCTTGTGGAACCTTTCAGGCTCTTTTAGAGGCCACTCTATGGACTCTATGAGCTCCTGTTTTTGCATACTGAGCCCACCCAGATCACTCCAGGTGACCTTGGGGAGTTCGATCAGAACCTCCCTCATGGCGCTGGGCTCTATCTCCTTCAAGGCCTCCTCGAAGTCGTTTCGGGCGACGGACATCTTATCTATGATCTCCCTGGGGATCTCGTCCTCGGTGGTCAGATCGGGCAGATATCTCCTCAGGGATTTCATGCCCGCCTCCTTGCAGAGGGCATTGATGTCTGCGCCCACAAAGCCGTGGGTCCTATCGGCCAAACCCTCCAGGTTGACCTCCTCATCCACGGGCATGCTACGGATGTGAATCTGGAGGATCTCCACCCTGTCATTCCTGTCGGGGACGCCGATCTCTATCTCCCTGTCAAAGCGCCCTGGCCTTCTTAGAGCTGGATCTATGGCATCCAGACGGTTGGTGGCGCCTATGACGACCACCTGGCCCCGTTCCTTCAAACCATCCATCATTGACAGGAGCTGGGCTACGACCCTTCTCTCCACCTCTCCAGTAACCTCGCTCCTCTTGGGGGCGATGGAGTCCAGCTCGTCTATGAAGATGATGGATGGAGTGTTGTGGTTGGCCTCCTCGAAGATCTCTCGCAGCCTCTGCTCGGACTCACCATAATACTTGGACATGATCTCTGGGCCTGCTATGGAGAAGAAGTTGGCACCGCTCTCGTTAGCCACTGCCCTGGCTATGAGGGTCTTTCCGGTGCCCGGAGGGCCGTGGAGGAGGACGCCTTTGGGAGGCTCAATCCCAAGTTTTTGGAAGACCTCAGGGTGCTTCATGGGAAGCTCTATCATCTCCCTGACCCTTTGAACCTCAGTCTTTAAGCCTCCCACGTTCTCGTAGGTGGTACCTGTGGCCCTGACAGAGCTTACGCCTTTGGCTGGCTTCTCTAAAAGAAGGATCTCGGTCTTCTCGCTTATGACCACCACGTCTCCAGGCTCGGTCTCCGTGACCACCAGGGGGACCGCCTCCATCCTGCCTATGAATGGGTGGCTGGCGGAGCTCATGATAGGCAGGATGTCCCCCGCCACCACCGGCCGCTTCAGAGTCTGGCGCCTGATGAGCTCAGCGGCCTCCTCGCCGTAATGCATATGGGAGCCCGTAGGAGGTGCAAGGACGATCCTCACCGCGTCCTCGTACTTGGCCTTGCTCACCTTGACCCTGTCGCCTATGCCCACCCCCGCGTTCTGCCTTATGAAGCCGTCAATTCTGATGTAGTCTTGGGACCAGTCTTGCCGGTCAGCCCTCCAGACCTTGGCTGCGGTGATCCTCTTGCCTTCGATCTCTATGATGTCCCCTGGGGAGAGCCTGAGGGCTAGGAGAGCATTGGGGTCCAGCCTGGCTATGCCCCTGGCCGAGTCATTGGGGTAAGCCTTGGCGACCTTGAGCAGAATATCTTTCACTTCCCGCACACCCTGGATTATTTTGAACCATTCGATTTAAATTTATCCTGTAATCGCTCAATTATAACAAGGACGTAGATAGTAGCCTATTTAATATTTTTGGCGATAGGTAGGAGGATTCGGATGTAAAGAGGGATAGGCCTTTGATGGTGGCATGAGTGGCGGAAGAAGAAAGAAATCCATTTAAATATCCTCAGGACGACCCCTGGAGCCATGGAATCCCTGGAGCCTCTGGAAGATCTCACCATGGCCACCCGAGGAGAGACGGAGGTAGATCTTCTCATAGAAGGAGCAGAGCTTGTAAACACCCTCTCTGGAGAGGTTCAAAGGGCTGATGTGGCCATACACAGAGGCAGAACGATAGGGTTTGACTGCTCCTGCGCCAGAAAATCCCTAAACTTGAGCGGCTCTGTTCTGTCACCGGACTTCATAGACGCCCATGTCCCCCTAGAGAGCGCCATGGTCACCGTGACCGAGTACGCCAGGGATGTGGTGCCGGAGTGGATCACCACTAGTGGCGGCGGATCCTCACGAGATTGCCGATGTTCCGGAATGAAAGGCGTGCGCTACATCCTGGAATCATCCAAAGATGTACCTCTTAACGTTTATGTCATGCTTTCCTCCTGCGTGCCTGCTACGCATCTGGAGACCTCTAGGGCAGAGCTGGATGTCAAGGCCCTACAGGAACTCATTGATCACGAAAGGATTCTTGGGCTGGCCGAGGTCATGAATTATCCAGGGGTCATTTACCGGAATCCAGCGGTCCTGGAGAAGATAAGTATGGCCAGGCCCAAGAACATCGATGGCCGTCCCACAAGGCACTCTGACAGGGGTCTCCAGGCGTATATAGCAGCAAGGATCAGGTCAGATCACGAATGCTCATCCTTAGAGGATGCAAAAGAGAAGCTTCGCCTGGGGATGAGCATCATAATTCGCGAGGGAAGAGCAGCCGAAAACCTCCAGGATCTGCTCTCCCTGGTAACCCCCTTAAGCTCCAGGCAGTTCATGTTCGTCTCGGACGACAGACACCATTCGGATATACTGGATGAGGGGCACATTAACTTCATGATCGGAGTCGCAATTCAAAGCGGCATGGACCCTACCCTAGCACTGCAAATAGCATCCTTCAACGCTGCCAGGTACTTCTGCTTAAAAGATCTCGGGGCAATTGCTCCGGGATTCAGGGCAGATATAACCGTCCTGGACGACCTGGAGAACCTCTCGGTTAAGAAGGTCTTCAAGGACGGTCGACTGGTGGCCGAGGATGGGCACATACTGGTGCCTCTTCCAAGCCCTATTATTTCCAAGGGATCTGCCATGAGGGTAAGAGATCTCAGTCTAGAAAAATCAGAGATCCCGTCCGCGCATGAGCTCGATTTTATAAGAGTCACAGTTGCGATCCCGGATCAGATAGTGACAAAATCCCTTCTTCTGCCAGCCAAGATCTCCGAGGGAAGAGCTATCGCCGACATTAGCCGGGATATATTGGTCATGGCGGTGATAGAAAGGCACAGGACCACGGGCAACGTAGGCCTGGGATTTGTTCAGGGGTTCGGATTAAAGGGTGGCACCTTGGCAACCTCCGTTGACCACGACCCCCATAATATCGCCGTTGTCGGCATATCCTCCAAGGGATATGCTCTGCGTCGCCCAGGCAGTTACCTGCATGGACGGAGGGCTGGCTAGTGGTTAAAGATGAAAAGGTCAAGGCCTGCCTTTCCCTGCTTATAGCGGACCTCCTCTCTGATAAGCACATGAGGGAGGTGAAGGAGGGCATAGACCTACTGAACTACAATGCCAGGCAGATAGGATGCCCTCTAAGAGATCCCTTCATGACCCTATCCTTCCTCTGCCTGTCGGTAATACCCGAACTCAAGCTGACGGGTAAGTATCTGGTGGATGTGAACAAGTTCGATGTAGTGTCAGTCGCGGCGAGGAACTTTGCTTAAACTCAAATCAAGTAACAAAAAAGTTAACAATAAAGTCTGGTTTCGAAAGTCCAAGAAGAACCTCTACAGCATAGCAGCCCTTTTGTCCTTGGTGGACGCTGAGCTCTCGGACTGCCCAAGGCCCGGAGTAATGCTCTACAGCCTGGCTACACCCCAAGCAGAGGAGATTTACCAGGAGGTCAGGAATGCCAGAGATGAGGGGATTGAGGCCATCTACATCGCCGGTGGCCCTCATCCATCGGCCAGGCCTTCGGAGGTCCTGGAGATCTTCGATTACGTGGTTGTAGGTGAGGGAGAGGAGGCGCTGCCTGAACTTATAAAAGTCCTGATCAGCGATAAAGATCCAAAGGATGTTAGAGGGATAGCCTTCAATATCAATGGAAAGGTCAGATACACGGGCCCAAGGCCTCCGGCTGACCTAGATAAGTTCTCTCCCTTCGGCCCCAGGATCAAAGCCCCAGTGGAGATAAGCAGGGGATGCCCCAACCGGTGCGCCTACTGCCAGACGCCCAGACTCTTTGGAAGAAGGATGCGTCACAGGTCCATACCCCTGATCGTGGAGTACGCCCGAAGGCTCAAAGACATGAGATTCACCTCCCCCAACTCCCTGGCCTACGGGTCAGATGGTTTTAGACCAAGACTAGAAAAGGTAGAAGCTTTGCTAAAAGCTCTGTCCGAGGTTGGGAGGCCCATCTACTTCGGCACCTTTCCCTCGGAGGTGAGGCCGGAGTTTGTCTCGGATCAGGCCCTGGAGCTCTTGACTAGATATTGTGCCAATAGATCCCTCAACATTGGTGGCCAGTCAGGAAGCCCAAAGGTCCTTCAGGCCATAGGCCGGGGCCACGGTCCTGGCGAAGTAGAGGAGGCCTGCGAGAGGTGTCTTGATCATGAGATAACGCCCCACGTGGACCTGATCTTCAGCCTTCCCATGGAATCTTCTGAGGACCAGGAGATGACCCTTCATTTGGCGGAGAGGATAGTGGCTAGGGGAGGAAAGGTCAGAGCCCACCGCTTCATGCCGCTTCCCGGAACTCCCCTGGAGAGCACTCATCCTGCGCCCCTGGACGAGAAGGTGGACGCCTGCTTAGGGAGAATGGCACTGGAGGGAAAGCTGACAGGAAGTTGGTCATCCAGAAGCAAAGAGGACTAGGAAGAAGAGGGCTCTGTAAAAAGGCTATGCTAAAATTGAGATATCTCGTACCCTTTATACAGGCATTGCCAAGGGAATAATAAAGGGTAACGGGGGAGGATTGCAGGGATCTTTTGATCTTATGATGGCTAAAGCAAAATGGCTGGGATTTTAGGCAACCCAGCAGCAATCTCACAGGAGCAGGCGACAGCAGCAACCTTTCAAATATCCTCTACTTTATCCAGACGATCTTCCTTTGCTCCAATACATTTATAGGTTACCATACCACCATATGCGAACCACTTCTGGGTGCCCTTTTTCATCCGTGATGCAGCAAAGTTGGTAGCCCATGGTTGGCGGCTCTAATCGCTTACCGGTTCCAGGAGTGCACTACTCTTCTTGGGGGCGAGTTCCATTAAAGGTGTCCTGATATCTTCTTAAAAATGATAACCTTTTCATCAAGATATTAT
>CAZKWM010000131.1:0-1561 GCA_964556405.1 uncultured Methanotrichaceae archaeon
TCCTTGTAATCGGTGCTGCTCCACTTATTGACGCCATCGCTCACGTTTACCCTGACCCTTACCAAGCCTGTAGTGGTCAGATAGCTGAAAGAAGGTAAAATGCCCCACACTCTATAGGTGGTGTTGGTTTTCTCATTGTACTCGTTGGTCTGGATCTTCTCTGGCCAAGTGTTCAGGTGCTCGTACTTGTTCGACCCTGGATTTTTGACCTCCAGGTAGAGGTCGAGCATGCGGCGCATCTCCAAAGGATTATTGTTGGTGATGGTGGTGGTGATGTCCAGGAGCTGGTTTCGGGTCACTACAGTGCTGTTTCTGGTATAGTACATCAGAACCGTCGGCAGCTCATACTCCTCTGTGGTGATAGGGTCCTTCCATAATATGGTCTTGAGCTTCTCGAACTTCTCAGGGTACTGCATCTTCCACTGCTCGTAGGTGCGTATCTCCGAGTCTATGCTCTGCTGCCTATGGCCTCCACCACCGCCACCTCCTCCACCAGAAGAGCCTGAGGACGGGGAAGATGGAGTATCGGGGTTGGGACCCTCGGGACCCACCACCGGCACAATGAATATAATCAGGAATATCAGGATCAGCAAACAGATCATCCTGAGGTTTAAGCCTATTTGCCCACCCCCTTGTTATCAGGGAAAGTGATTCCAAACTCGTAATAGCGCATGGCGGGCTGGTTTTTCCATATCAGTTTGACATCACCCGTGCCATTTACGTAGTTTTGAGGAGCGCCTACCTTCTCCCAGTGGACATTATCCACGGATTTCATCAGATTCACAGTAAGATCGGTCGAGGCTCCCAGTGTGCCGAAGTAGTTGTATTTGTCTTTGGCCGTAGATCTTTCATAGTTCAGATCTCTGTAAACTGCTACAATCTGAGGCCCATCAAACACCTGGTCATCCACGCCATCTATAACGAACTTGAACTGAGCGGTCCCCAGGAAGGGGGTGTCGTAGAAAGGTTTCACAATCCAGGTCAAGCTGTCTCTTCTCTGGTCATACTGCTTCTTCTCTCCTACGGTCCTCCATGGGCTATCCGGGGCCCTGACCAGGAGCTCTATCGAGGGCGCCTCTTCAGAGCTCCAGTCTCGGATCTGCACCGTGTAATTGAAATAGTAAAGCTTATCGCTCTCCTGCCAGGCCTGGACGACTCCCATGGAAGGATTGACTGATCCTACCACCTCAGGCACCTTGATCTGGGGCCCCAGGTACACCTGAGACTCAGAGGCACCGCATATGAACTTATACCTGGCCATGTCTCCCCTGGAACCATCCAGCTTGACATCAGGCCAGGTCAGATTGTGGTTGAAGCTATCGTAGTTGACCTTCCCCTGGGAGTCCCAGATGGACGAGTTGGGATTGGAGGTCAAGAGCTCAACCTCCCCACGAGGCATAGCTGTATCTATGCTGATGTTGTAGGTATAGGGCACTAAGAGAGTTCCATTGTTCGGGATAACAGTGGCATTCTTGAAGTTGACCAGGACGATGTCCGGCCCAGGGTACTGCTCGGTCTTCTGGAAAGGCATCTCAGAGCCGACGTAGTAGTAGGTAAAGAA
>CAZKWM010000131.1:1661-6961 GCA_964556405.1 uncultured Methanotrichaceae archaeon
AGAAGGGGCTTTATGTTTACGTGATACCAGGCTTTATCCCAGATACTGGTATCGTTCTTATCCGAGGCCCATCTTCCAAACTCGCCCCTGCAGATCTTAGGGGACTTGAAGTTCACAACGAACTTGATGTAGCCCACTGAATGGGCATTCACATTCGTATCCTTGATGTAGGCGTCTTCTATAGAGTAATCATTGGTATCAGGCCCCACGATGAGCGTCACAGCATAGCGCATGCTGGAGCCTATGCTGTTGACTATAGGAACCTTGTAGGTGATGGATCCACCCACGTCGAAGGGAATCTTCATGGATCCGGCCTGCTCCATGATCACCTGTGCATCCTGGCCCACTGCGGGAGCCAGATATGTAATTACTAGCAAAGCACAGATAAGTATCGCCGCTCTTAGGAAGACCACCGTTATCACGACCTACAGGCCGTGCTTGTGCTGGCATCTTAATAAGTTTTTCCCAGTGAAGTTAATTTAAAAATTTGGAAGTAAAATATAGGACGTTATCTCATGGCAATCCTGAAAAGGGTAGGGCAAAAAGAGAGGATGCCTTCTTTGCTTATCTGAAGGCTGATCGATATTTACTGCCTGATCTTTGAGATCCCGGAGACCCTGGGGATGCCTTTGACCTTTTAAAAAATTAGGGCCTAAAGAAATTATGAGTTTTATAATGCTAGAGATGGATCAGATATAAGCCACTCTTCCATGATTAACATGCGCGATCGCCGCATCCTAGCAAAAGGCACTGTATCCATGGTGCCAAAAGGGATCATCACCAAGTCGGATATAAGCAGAAGAAGGCCTATGATCTACCACAATACGAGGCGGGCTATTCTTATAAAACTACAGAATTTGAGTCTGTTGATCACAGTTTCCAAGGATGAAAAATTATAAAAATAAATAGATATATTAAGATCTAAGAACCTTACTCGCTGCCTCCACCCCGCTGCCGGTCTTGGAGAGGGCTCCTTCCTTGGCCATGATCTGCTCAAGGGTCTCCAGGGTCTTCATGACATCAGCTTCTGAGCAGACGCCCATTGTCCCTATCCTGAAGATCTTGCCCTTGATCTTCTCCTGGCCTCCGGAGACGACCACGCCTTGTTTCTTCATGCCGCCCCTAAGCTTGTCATCGGTCATTCCCTTGGGAATCTTCATGGCAGTCACGGTGTTGGAGTAGCCTGAGTGCTCATTTATCTCCGGGAAGAATTCGATGTCCAGAGCCGATGCTGCAGCTCTTACCGCCCCTGCCAGCTTGGCCACCCTATCACGCCTTGCCACAAAGCCCTCCTCGGCTGCCATGTGCAGGGCCTCCTGCAGGGCGAAGAAAAGGGATACGGCTGGGGTAAAGGGCGTCTGGGCTGGACTCTTACTGGCGCTCTTTAAGTGAGCCTTGAGGTCTGAGTAGTACCCTGCGCTCTTGGCATTCAGGGCCGAGATGGCCTTATCGGAGACGGAGACGATGGCCAGCCCTGGAGGCATGGCCAGGCACTTCTGGGAGCCTGTGATGGCTATGTCCACGCCCCACTCGTCGGTCTTGAACTCGTTGCCGCCGATGGATGATATTCCATCCACTATGAAGACTGCTCCGTACTTCTTGGCCAGCTTTCCTATCTCTTTGGCGGGGTTGACCAGCCCCACTGAGGTCTCATTGTGGACCATGGCGATGGCCTTGGCCCCGGCCTCCAGAGCCTCTTCCACCTTGGATAGATCGAAAGGCTTTCCCCAATCGAAGGCCAGGGGAACGACTTTCCCGTAACCCTCGCCGATCTCGGTGAACCTCTCACCGAACTTGCCGTTGGTGACGGTGACCAGAGTATCATCTTTTCCAATGAGACCGCCAACAGCCGCATCCATGCCTAGTGTGCCGCTGCCGGTCAGGATGGCTATCTGGTTCTTGGTCTCAAAGAACTCCTTAAGGAGAGTCCGGCAATCATCAAAGATGGCGCCAAACTCCCCGGATCTGTGACTTATCATGGGCCTGGCCATAGCCTGGAGCACTCTCGGTGCTACCATTACAGGCCCTGGAATCATGAGCAATGGTACTCCTTTGTCCAAGGAAATCCCTCGTGCTTTACTCTTGGGGCAGCCTATATAAAACTAGCCTTTATACGCTGTGCTGTGGCCCAGCTGCGCCTAGCGCAGGGCGGCAGGTCGCCGTGGTACTTGATCCAGCTCTCCAGGAACTCCAGGGTCTTTGGGTCTGCGGGGTACCCGCTGCCTATTTGGCGCCCCAAAGAGGCCTCCAGCGCCCTGACCGATCTGTCCCTTTGGACCTTGGCCAGTATGGAGGCGGCAGAGACCACTTGGTGGTTTTTATCGGCATTGTGCTCGGCCAGGATCTCCATGGCCGTCCCTGAGGACTCCTTAACCCTTCGCCCAAACCTCTCGGCATCCACATCGGCCGCGTCCAGGATGGCCTTATGGGCTGAGAGCTTGGACAGAACCTGGGAGAAGCTTCTGACCATGAGGTCGTTCATGGTCATCACCTGGCGCAGCTCGTCAATCACCTGGGCAGGGACCTCCAGGACGTAGTAGCTCTCAGCAAGAGCTATAAGCTTCTTTTCAAGGGCTTCCCTCCGGGCCGGAGCAAGCATCTTGGAGTCTTTCACTCCCAGGGCTGCCAGGTCGTAGAGCTTCTCCTCCTCCACCACGAAGCCCGCCACGAACATGGAGCCGATCACAGGCCCTTTGCCCGCCTCATCCACACCCAGGAGCAACATAGCGGGGAGTTAAAGGGGCATATGTTATTTCAACTGATCGAGGGGATGGAAGGAAGAGAAGGCTTAGGGATAATATGACAGGCTTATGACAGGCCCATATCGTTGATTATTTTTTAGAAAACTCTTTGAAAAAGATAATTGATTCAGGTATAGTAATTCAGGCCCTCAGACAGAGAGCCTGACGTTGTTGACCACCACAAATCCGCAAGGGCTGGCGTTATCCAGGGATATATCCATGTAGACATCGTCGGGGAAGTCGTAGATGGGAACCCCACTTATCGTCTCGTCTCCATTCTCATTGTAGAACCTGATGGTCTGGACCAGAGTAGTAACTGGCCTTCCAGCATCGAGATCTCCTTGGCAGACGATCGTTCCAGATGCGATATTGCTGAACGGCGTCAGCCTGACATCTCCCTGGCCGACCACTCCGGAGTGGCCTGCGTCCATATGGATGTAAACTCCATCGTCGAGGCTGTAGCCCGCAGAGCCGTACGAATCAGCAAAAACTATTCTCCAGCCGCTAAGGAAAGTCAGCATCCTGGAGAAATCTTCGTCGATGGACCTTACCTTGCTCCCCGGCATGAGATCGTAGTACCTGGTGAGCCGGACGTCATCGATATCGGTCCTCTGGGAGGAGTTGTTGAAGTGCAGGTAGATGAAGTCCCCGCGATCGAAGCCGTTTCCATTTGCGTCCCAGAACCACACCTGGGGCATCTGGGTGTAGCCGTGGACCAACCTGCTGATATCCGTATCTTCCGACTTCACCTTCGATCCGAACTCAAAGGGACCGCTGTAGGCACTGGCGCTGGCGCAAAGCAGCAGCACCAGACAGGCTCCTATTACCGAGGCCTTGAACAGCTCTTTCACCATCCTCCCTCCCTCAAATCTCCATGTTTAGCTTCAAATTCTACCTGATACGGGAATTTCTAGCATGATATAAATATTTTTTCCGTGTTGAACCCAGCATCATAAATAACCTCTTGAGAAGGTGCCTAAAAAGGTTAGGTCTTCTTTCCTAAAACCTGGTCTTCCAGCACTCTGGAAAAAAGGCTCGGGGCTCAGATGGAGAACCTGACATCGTTTACAGTGACCACATCCGAAGGAGGCACATCCATGTAGATGCTATCTTTGGTACCATAAATTCCCTGACCCATGTTATCGATGTTGCCGTCGGCATTGTAGAAGCTCACGCTCCCCGGCACCGTGGAGGTGGGCATACCCCTGTCTGCATCGGCATCGTTGACCTTGCTCCCCGCGGCATAGCCCATGTAAGACGTGAGCCTGACATCATTGGCACTCACAATCCCAGGGCGTATGGTGAGGTAGATTGGATCTCCGAGGCTGTAGCCATCGATGCCATCGTGCTCCAGGTATCTGGGCTCGGCATTCGCGAACCTAGTAAGCTTCTTGCCGTTGTCTATATCGGTCCTCAGAACCTTAGTGCTTGCTGCGTAGTTGCCGAAAGGCGTGAGGCGTATGTCACCCTCGCTCACGATGTGGTAGTTGGGATTGAAGTGCAGGTAGACTGGGTCATTGATATCGTAGGCGGGTATGCCGTCGTCCCAGAAGGCGAACTCGTAGTATCGGAAGGCGTTGAGGGCCAGGGATTCATCCAGGCTGCCCGCTGTGACCTTGGACCCGTCGGTCTGGGCAAGTGGCTGCTGATCAGGCTGACTTAACACAGGTGATAAAATAAACAGCATTACCAGAGTTGGGAAAGCTGCCCTTTGATATGAAGTTAGTCTCATTACTACCCCCAATTACTGTGGTATTAACTGCTTTAAGTGATTTATATTTTTCTAAGGCTCTGCTTAAATCCCCATCACAGCCCATCCTCAGAAGATCCCGACAGGCCATCAGGCCGTTTCGAAGTGCAAAACATGGATGTTTCGTGAAGAGGGCACAACCCTTATAAGCTAGTATGCGATCAAAGAAGTATACGCGCTAAGCAGCGGGGTGGGGTAGCCAGGATATCCCGACGGGCTCATAACCCGTAGACCAGTAGTTCAAATCTACTCCCCGCTACCAGCTAACGATTCGTCTAGCGCTTTTACGAAGCGGGGTGGGGTAGCCAGGATATCCCGACGGGCTCATAACCCGTAGACCAGTAGTTCAAATCTACTCCCCGCTATTTCAGAGGTTTTTCTCCTTCAAAAAAGCCTTTATGAGGCGGATGGGGCTAAGTAGGGAAGGATTCGCTACATAATTCTCATCTTTCCCTCCTAAGGATCGTACAACCCCATTGATCCCTTTCCATGGTCCTCTATTCACTTCAAATCGAGGGCTTCCAATCGCCACCCGCGTCGCCAATTGCAGAGGTGTCGAAGCTGTGAGAAGGCTTTTCCATGCCCTCCCTTGTGAATCCGTCCCACCCAGGACCAGGGGCTGGGTAGTGGAGTTCTTAGCGGAGTTCCCTTCTAGTAGGATGTAGGTTTGATCTCCGGTCGTTCTAACCAGGATATTCCAGGAATATATTCCCAACTGCAGTATATATGCCAGGTAGCTTTCTTTTAACTTATCCCCATCTATGGAGCGTGTCTATCATGTTAACGGATTTGTATAAACTCGTGGTAGT
>CAZKWM010000132.1:0-6815 GCA_964556405.1 uncultured Methanotrichaceae archaeon
ACCTCTTCAAGTGATCTTATAGTCGATTCCAAGGTATTTCTTGCCATGTCAGCTTGCTTGGTACATATGCTAGCTTCTGCCATTCGCTGGGCTAACTCGCGTATAGCTGTCTCGGCAGCAAGGATCTCTTCCCTTTTCTTTTCTTCATTCATTTGACAACACCTCCATCTTAAAAGCCTCTAGTATCCCATTTACCAATTTAAATAATGATAAATAGTGAACTTCGCTAGAAGGCTGCGCCTTTTTGTAACAGAACCTAGATATCTCCAAAGAGGGATCGATACGCCAAAGGCTTTCTAGAATTAAATCTTTCTTGGATGGAATTAGTATTTCGGCATAGGACAAAATATGGAGTATCACTTCAGATCGATATGCTTCTTTATGGGTCTCTTTGAAGCCTCTAAAGCCCTTCACAAAATCGATGCCCATTTGCCCATTATCCTGGAAGGCTAGAGCGCAGAACCCAGCGATCATCCGAAGCGCATGGTTATCCAGGCCCGATTTGATCTTTCGCTGGCAGATGAGATATAGGTCAAGCAGGTCATCTAATCCCTTTGTGTCGTCAAGAACCCCCCACCATGCCTCAGAATCCAGTGATAATTTAGCCTTAACCTCTAGTTTGTAAGCATAATCAATCAAATAATCACTGGAGTTTTCGAGCGATCCCTGACTAACTTTGACAGCTTGGATCATTTTCGCTCGATCTTTCTCTTTTCTGGTTTTGATCTTGTTATAACTATAGTCAACCAATCGGCATCCGCACTGAACAATGGTGTGTCTTATGTCTAAAGGGGCTCCTTTGGGAAAATATAGTGCCACGTGGTCTTCTAATTCGTACCTTCCTATAAGATTTTTATAATTGCTCAGGGTAGAAGATGCATCCTGAACTATGGCGGTTACAATAAAAGAATCCCTTTTCCTCTCCCAGCCATCAATTGTGCCCATTAGCAACAATCTATACAACGCCTTTTCCAGAAGCTTGCGTTCGCTTTTCAAGGACGATTTCGCACTGCTTTTGACCAAGGTCGGAAGCTCAGTACAAATCATTTCCAAACATATCCTGTCTCCTATGCTACGGCCTAAGAAAGACGAGCACAGTTTCGTTGCTGCCCATACCAAAATCCTCTTTTCCATCACTCTTCCCGGAAATTCCTCGTCTAAAGGCTCTTTATTTTGAAGGTTTTTTTGCGTATTTGCATTCGATTTTTTAAAGCTATCTTCCTGCCCTGAGAGATCGTAGTCATCCCACGATAAAACTATGCACGATGACCTAACACTATCTTGCCCCACTCGACCACTTTGCCGATAGAGCTCATCAAGGGATATTTGATCACCTACATAAAGAACAAAACTGATATCCCTTCTATCTAAATAGCTTCCGATATCTTTAGAACAGATTAGAATTGGCAATTTTCCTCTTTCGAACTCCCTTAGATCGTTATGGCTGGCTTTCATCCAACTATCCCTTGAGCCACCCCGCCGAAGGAATTTCTTAGGGGGCTCAAGGGAGAAGATTCCAGTTGGTATACCCAAATACGATCCTAGCGATTGAGATAGATTTATCATGCCCATTTTTGAATCGTCTTCCTGGGTACATATGACCAAGCCATACGGAATTTTCGAATCGTTCCCTTGCCATCCATACTCCCTCAGAGTTGCCTTGAGCACAGAAACCAAAACGGATACATGATTCTTGGCGTTCGCTTTATGAAACTCATAATGCACATTCAGGAGATCGTACGACGTAGACTGGATAAGGCAATCAAGATTATTTAAGCCAAATTCATTCATGATATCGAGGAGCTCCAGCCGCGAACTGCTCGATATTAATGCTACTATACATGGCCTTTTCGCAGTGCAATTATCCCTAACATAGCGAACTGCATTCAGATGCTCAGGCTGAAAGTCATGACTCCATTCGCTTAAGGCATGAACATCTTTAAAGATCAAGAAACTAATATGTTCTGGGAAAATCTTCTCCAATCGAGTCCGCATGCCAGGATGCTGGAGGGTGTCCGCGCCTAAAAAAACGATGTTGGCTTCATTCCAATCCACTGACTCATTGTTACCTTGGTCTTGCACCTGCTCTTCTTGTAGCCCAGCAATGACCTTGATCTTGTGAATACCTACCTCAGCTAGATCACGTTCTTGATTCAGGGCCATATAAATAGTCGGAACCACTGCTAGAGATGTACCGGGCTGAAGGATTGACGCCAGTTGATAGGCCAGAGTCTTGCCGCCACTAGGTTTCAAGAGGCCTATCGCTCCTTTCATGGAGAGTATCTGTTCGATCAGCTTGTCCTGATCTTCCTTAAACTCCTGAACCCTCATCAAATTATTTAAAAAGAATTTCAGGGCTTTCCTAGAATCGGCTCTTGAATAGATGCTATCAATCGACCGTGGGATTGAATCAAGTCGAGTGGATCTTTTAGATGAGTACCTGCATAAGGGGTATGGAGCAATACAAGCATCTAAAGACTCGATGCTTAACGGAACATAGTAATATTCAAGGTCCGGTTTTTCGTGTTCATCTGCAAGATGAAGTTCAATTGAGCAATATGTCCCATAGAGCGTTGATAATGCATCAATTGTCTCTTGGATTGCATCCACTACCACATGTAGGTCAAGATTTTGAGGATTACCTATCGCTATCTTACCATTTTTTCCCATATAGATCATACTAGCTACCGATCTGGTCAATTGAGCTTCAGCGATAGGCAATACTATGAGCTCTTGCAGGGCCTCTCTTCTTTCCAGCGGCATCTCTCTCAGTAGTTTGGCAACGTAAAGTACGTCATCTGAAACTGCATAAGAGATCAAATCCGCTAGTTTCCTGACTTCGCTCTCCCAGTATGATGGCGCCATGGATCCAAAGCGTTTTACTATCCATCCATCCTTTTTATCAGAGCAATTGGAACTTGGGCCCAGCTGGACAGCTATCCGAAGCATTGCCCTTCTCCTAAAATCGGGGATCTGAATAAGGAAATCCATTTCATCCATGGGCTCAATATTTTCGTCCCCTGTCTCCCATCCAAGAGAACATCGATGGACGATGAAGAGTGCCAAGTGCTTATCTGGCAAAACACTCGCTAGCTTTTCGAAGAATAGTTTAGCTCTCTGTAGATCGAGTTCTTCCAGACGCATTTGGTATTTTTGCAGCAGAATATTAACTTCACTGTCCTCGATCAGCAGCTCTGGCAAACAGCATACCCTCAGCATGAGGTCAAGATCCTTCAATAAGGGGCTACAAGAGAACTTTATTTTGCCGCTCTGGCTAGTAGACTCTTCAAAGGTCAGCAGCCCGGTATCCTTGGCCTTTTGGAGGATATAGCGCTCTACCATTAGGCTGCAAGGGGCCGGCGTTCCCCTTTGCGCGAGCTTAGCCATAACCGCACCCATAAACATATTGTCGTTTGTCGAAGAGCCCTCTTTTGATCGGGGCAATCGCAACAGGAAACTGCTTCTCTCTTGGAAAAGCCTTCCAATCTCCATTGATGCAAAACCTTCTTTGCTGAGAAGATGGACGACGGCTTCCGAAGCGTAACAGGCTCTTTCGTAGTTTTCCTGGTAGCTACTTACGGGTTTCCCCTGACTATAGGTTATTACGTCCATCATAGATCAACTACACTCTCTATTACTATATAAATATTTCACACACGACATGTCCATGACATATCGTTTTGAGGCCGCCAAAAAGTACACGGGCGGGGTATAATGGGCAGAAGATAGTTGCCACCATAGCCTATATCTTTTAAGGCGATATGGATAGCTGTTCCCACGCAATAAGGGATGATTACATAAGCAAGCTTATACAGATGGATGAGCCGCGGAGTAAGATCGTCAAATGGGGATGAACTGGATAAGGTCTAAGCCTTGCTCGTAAACTCGTGCGTAATTCCTGCATCTAGCATAACTTATGTTCTAATGTTGGTGATTTTTGGCTATAAGCAATTAACCGCTTATATACTCACAACGGTCTTTAAATGTATATATTTAGATGAAAAGAAATTGAAGGCCTAAGGAATTCTGGTCTTTAATCTATTTTATGGTCAGTTCATACCGTACGTATTTCCTAGAGACGATAACAATGAAGCCCGTCCATAAGAACCTTCCAGCTATGGCTTCTATCATTACAGCCACTTGAACTATAGACTAATCTTATAATCAATGCTTCCGAGGCTATTAATTGAAGCAATATATTCTAGAGCAATAGCCGCACCAAAACTAAATTTTAGCCAACCAAACCATCCAGATATTATATGCGGTGAGGCCTCTTTATATGAAACATTTCATAAAGAGACCGAGGATTAGAAATGCGTTAATTATTTTTCCATTTGTGATAATGCCGGTTACCTTTGCCTATATCTCCTGTCCGATAATAATTGAAGGTGCATCAGAAGGGATTATTACCGGTGGCTTGATAGTCTTCCTCCTCTTTATAAGTTCACTCTTTTTGGGGAGGCTCTGTTGTGGGTGGCTCTGCCCGGCAGGCGGCCTACAAGAAATTTATTTCAATATAAACGATAAACATGTTAATATGATGGTGGCTAAACCGGCTTAAATATATCACATTTATTATAATCATTTTTGCCCCACATTTTTCCAATTCACTCTGCAGGAGGATTAACGGCTATTGATTTGTTTTATTACACTAATCGTGGAATCTCGATAGCAAAATAGAGTGCATACATAACCTACTTGAGCCAGATCGCATTTATCATCACATTTGCCATATTGGGCAGAAAATGCGACTTTTGCCATTATTTCTGCCCAATTGCTGTGATAATGATCCTCGGAAGGAAGATCCGAAGTCTCATCAGCTGGCTGGCGCTTCACATATGGGCGGATCAAGGCCGATGTGCTGATTGCATGAACTGCTTAAAAAAACGGCCCTATGGGACTCAATGTGAACCTTATGGTCAGACAGGGAAGTATGGAAAACACTGAGTGCATACTCTGCGGCTGCTGTGTGGATGTCTGTCAGAAACAAGCGGTCTGCTATGCATTGATGGGGCATCGTAATCCATAAATGGAAGCTGCAACATCGGCGATCATTTTACACAGGCTTACTTTTAATTCATCGCGCATAAACGAGGAACACCAATGAAAGTCCTAGCTCTAAACAGCAGCCTTCGCCAGTATGGCGAGAGACGAACCGAGCTAATGCTTAACCACCTGGTCAAGGGCATGCGTGAAGCCGGAGCCGAGGTGGAGGTCTTAAACCTGCGGGACAAACCCATCCACTACTGCATGGGCTGCTTCTCATGCGACACCATAACCCCTGGCCAGTGCATAATCCAGGACGACATGGCCCAGGAGCTCTATCCTAAGTGGCTGGCCTCCGATCTGTGCATCTACCGCCACTTCTCTCTTCCACTGGACTCTGAATGCCCCCATGAAAGCCTTCATAGAGCGCACCTGGCCAGTGATGCAGCCTTTCTTCGTCCAGAACGCCGAAGGCAAATGGGTCCACCCGATACGCCACGAGTCCCCAAAAGCGGTCGTTCTATAGGTGGCCGGCTTCACCGAGCCCTGGATATTCCAATCTCTCTTCAACTATGCCAACTTCCTGTGAGGCAGGAGCGGAAAGCTGGTGGCTGAGGTCTACCGCCCCGGCGCCATGTTCATGACCAACCTTCCTCCCTAGAGGCAGACATCCTGGGCGCCACGGAGCAGGCAGGGCGGGAGCTTGTCTTGCAAGGCTGCGTCTTTCCCGAGACCTTAGCCCGCATACCTCAGCCCATTGGCAACCTGGAGACCATAGCCAAAGCAGCCAACATGTTCTGGCAGATCTGCATAGATGAAGGCGTTAATCCCAAGGCCTTCGCAGAAATGGTTAGAATACCGCACCCCCATTCCCGGGATGATTATCTGACCTTAATGCAGCTGGCCTTCTCAGCCGAAGGGGCTGGTGATGCCAAGGCTACGGTCCAGTTCGAGTTCATGGGCGAACTGGAGGGAGATTGCTATTTCATCGTTGACAACGGGACGATACAGAAGGGAATTGGAAAGGCCATGAATCCCGATGCGATCGTTAAGGCTCCTTTCGATCTCTGGATAGATATCATCTCAGAAAAGGCCAATGCCATACAGATGTTCATGGAGGGTAAGTGCAGCGTGGAGGGAAATCTGGCCCTGCTCATGAGCATGAGCCAGTGGCTCGGCTTAAATAGTCCTGTCTAAATCACCCGGTCCAATGATTCCTAAATCCTCGACTAAATGATCCATCCCTGGTCATTAACAAGAGAAAACACACATCGATCTCAGCGAAGGCGGAAGACCGGGCCTTAACTAAGCCCGGCCTGATGAAAAGCCCCTCGACGCTTGTCTTTTAGGAGGGTTTAAGACTTTTATGCCTGCTGAGTGATGTAATTGCGCTTTACTCTGTGGCCACCTCCAAGATCTCAGGGTTCAGTCCATAAAGGCTCTGACGTGCATCCTGGAAGTAGAAGCGCTCTTGAAGGATCTTCTCGCCCTTCAGTCTGCTCAGGGCGTACCTTATGGTTCTGGGCTGAAGACAGGTTTTAGCTATTATATCCTTCTGCGTCAGGAGGCTCCCTGATTCCAGCACAGTGAGGATGAGCTTCGTCGATGGAGGCAAGCGCTCTATCTTTGTGCTTGGCGGTTCATTTTTGGTTTAAGCAAAGACGATCCCCCATTTTCAGTCCACTGAAACCTCCTCTCGTGTAAAACGTTATTAAACTATTCTTTGTGGCAATATTTACCTTCTAATCAAACAACTTTAACATTTATCGTATTATAGAGCATTCCTAAAAACCTACCTATCCTTTTTACAGAAAGCACTAAACAGGGAG
>CAZKWM010000133.1:0-6757 GCA_964556405.1 uncultured Methanotrichaceae archaeon
AGACATAAGAGTATGCCGTTAATTGTTCTCCTATCATCTGCCCTCCTTCTACCAAAGCGTGATGATAGGGATTAGGGATGTCCAAATCGCTTAGTCATGATTCACTTCTCGTAAGTACAGCCTTCAAGCCAAAAAAGCAAGGAGAACGACGGTCCCCAGAGCTATCACCTCGTGGCCGATCACATTGATGCGACCCTGGGCAGGGGCCAAATTGAATCCTGTTAAGAGGCTTGTAGCTATGGCTCCTGCAGAGAGGCCAAAGCTGTGCATGTCACGCCACTGTCGTCCGGGTTGCAACCACCACCCGATGAGGGCGGCTGCCAGTACTGCCAGGCCTGCTCTCACCACTTTTATTGATGCCTTTCATCGTACATTCGCCCAGCTATGGCTAGGTCCATATCCCCATCTCATGGAAACCCACCTCACCCGTCTAGACGCTCGAGCACCATAGAAGACTGCTTTTGGGAATCATCTTTTGTGCCTCCGATCCCAATATGCCGTAATAGCTTACGGCATGTGTCGTTGTAACGACAATGAACGTATATCAATCTATCGATCTCCCTTGAAAATAGCACCTGCAATCCTCATTTACGCAACGCATTGACCTATTTCACCCCCTTACGAGGGAAAAACGATGGTTAGATCTGTGTTAGGTCTGTATCCCTTAAGATCAAAGGCCTTTATACGACTTCGATCGAAGGTCCACGGCCAAAAAGAATAAAAACCACGAAGTGGACTCGAAGATCTTCAAGTGGAGTGATTCATGATAAAGCACGTATCCCTGGATATGGATGGCACCCTCATCAACATGAAGTTCGTGGATAAGGTATGGATGGAAGGAGTGCCTACCCTTTACGCGGAGAAGCACGATATAGAGTTTGAGCCCGCCAAAGAGATAGTAGTGAGCGAGTACATGAAGGTGGGCAGCGATAAGCTGGAATGGTACGATCTCAAACACTGGCTGGATAAGTTCGAGCTCGATGAGACCAAAGAAGACCTCCTGGAGAGGTACGCCGACGAAATTGAGGTCTACCCTGAGGTCAGAGAAGCTTTAGACGCCTTCTCCGAGAAGTTCAACCTGGTGGTCACCTCCAACGCAGCCAGGGATTTTCTGGACCTGGAGCTAGAAGAGATCGGCCAATACTTCAGCGAGGTCTTCTCTGCCACCAGCGACTTCAGGCAGACCAAGAAATTCCCCAAGGTTTACAAAGAAGTCTGCAGACGCCTGGAAGCAAAGCCCCTAGAGGTCCTGCATATAGGAGATCACTACTCCTACGATTACGAGGCTGCCTTGGACGCCGGATTGGATGCCATCTTCCTGGATAGAAATGGTAAGAGAACAGGAAGAGAGGTGGTAGGGGATCTGAGGGAAGCTGTAGAGCAGGTCTGCTGCTCTTCACCGGAAATCCTCCACTTGGAAGAGACCTGGGATGAGGTGACCGAAGATGAAGAAGAGTTCTAGGCTTATCCTTGCCCTGGATGTTACTTCAGAGGATAAAGCCCTGAGTTTGGTAAGAGACCTGGAGGGCTGCTTTGATGCAGTCAAGATCGGCTATCCCCTCATCCTCGCCTGCGGCCTTGGCATCGCCAGGAAGATCTCTAGATTCTCACCGGTTATTGCTGATCTGAAGATCGCCGATATCCCCAACACCAACCGTCTGATCTGCGAGGAGGCCTTAAGAGCAGATGTAAGCGGTCTTATAGCTCATGCCTTCCCGGGACAGGATTCGTTAAAGGCCTGTGTTGAGAGCGCTAGAGCTTATGGAGCCGATCTATTCGCTGTAACTGAGATGAGCCATCCTGGAGCCAGGGACTTCATGGCGCCTCTTGCCGAGGGCCTGGCCAAAGCCGCAGTGGAGGCTGGCGCCACTGGAGTTGTAGCCCCAGCCACTAGGCCTGAGAGAATAAAGCTGATAAGATCCATAATAGGTGATAAGATAATAATATCTCCAGGCGTAGGTGCTCAGGGCGGATCTGCTGCCGATGCCATTAAAGCCGGCGCTGATTACTTGATAGTTGGAAGATCGATCACCGGGGCCGATAATCCCATGGCTGAGGCTGAGAAGGTGCTTTCGCAGTTTAAAGCCTCTGTTATCTGAAGATTGTGAATAAAAAGCAATGAAACTGACTGGCAATGGAATAAAAAGCGATGGAAAGGAAGAACCAGGGTAAATGATCGGAAAATGATCTGTTCACCTATGAGCTCCGGTTAAGAGCAAAGCACCGGCGTCGGCACAACGCCTAGCTATAAGGGAGGAGCCGAAACTGTAAGGATTATTGAAGTCTGGCAGATCGGGTTGCCATCTACAATCGGGAATGATCTAATTTAATAGGCTATCTCCTGTTATTAAAAAACATAAGAAAAGGAGAAAGGATCATTCGATTCAAGGGGATCAACCCCCATGAATGATCCTTACCACCTTGAGTTCATCGCACATCTCAGCTGAATCGCACTCAGACACAATCTTTCCGTTTTTAGCCACTATAACCTCCTCTGGGTTGATCTTGAGGAGATTTAAGATATCCAGAATCACTGCGCTGCCAAGGTTCATATCCTTGATGCTTCCATCGTCCATCAATATTCTCATTTAGATATCCCAAAGCGATTTTTAAATATTACAATTCTATAGAATTCATAGGTCTTTTTGAGGCATTAAGTCGCACCCCGTGCAGCGAAGGCACATTGTCTCGGCCAGGTCAGTCCTCAGTCCGTTCTCTTCCAGGGCCTTCTTGGTATACCTGGTAAGCTTTAGAAGCCTCTCCGCAGTGGGCCTCTCCATGAAAATCTCTCCAGCCCTTAGAGGATGGGGTGATATGGGACGGAGAATAGGTATTACGCCCATTTCAGTAAGGGTTCTAACTCCTTTTTGGACGCACTCGTCGCTCTCTCCAAGCCCTATGATGAAGTTTGAGCTGACCCTGTTCTTCCCATAGATTCCGACGGCCTTTTCCAGAGCTTTCAATATGAATGGCAAGGATAGACCCGGGCAGACCCGACTGAAGATCTTAGGATCCATGGTCTCGACGTTGTATTTGATCTCCCTGGCTCCTGCCTCGTAGAGCTCCTCGGAGGAGGTTTCTGTAGGATATACGGAGACCCCTATGGGCACATCATATCTGGCTTTCAGGGCCTTTACGGCCTCCAACGCCTTCTTTACCTCATCCTCGGGAGACGTTTCAACGCCGCTGGTCAGAGAGATGGCTTTGAGCTTTCCTTCCTTATCGGCGTCTCTCACCAGCCGCATGAGCGTCTCCAGGCTCTTGACCTCTCCTTGGAGCTTTGGGACCGGGCAATACTTGCAGTCGTATATGCATTGACCGCTTATGGTCAGGTAGGCCTGTTCAGGACAGTGGCTCAGAGCTGGCTCAATCTCTCCTCGGACGATCTCTACTCCGTCCTTGATTACGATAACCTCTGATCCTGCCGACCCTGCCCTCATCACTTTCAAGGGGGATTTTTTATTGAAGGACAGCCTTACCCTGCGGCCGCCAGAGGTTAAGAAGAAGGACTTGATCCCTGCCCCAGGACCTGCGCTGGGCACCGTGGTTCCTAAAACCTCCTTCATAAGGCTCTCTTCCATGTCGGCGCTGCCTATGCTCACCAGCTGTGCCTTAATATCGCCATCCATCTTCATTATCCTCTGCCCCTATGCTGCAAACCTTACTGCCTCAAATTTTACTGCCTACTGCTCTTTGCTATCTGCTATCCTGAAATCTTCGATATAGCGGTCTTCAATAAAAGCCGTTGATGAAATGCTGTGGCCCTTGATAGGCTTCAGCTCATAAAACCGGATTGAAGTTTAGCTTAATTTAAAGCCAAGGACCGGAGTCGAACCGGTTTGGTATTGCTCTGCAGGCAATTGCGTGGCCGTTCCGCCACCTTGGCCCTATGCGGTTTTGAACAAGGCATAAGGCGATGCTATCGTATATAAGCATTACCAAAGCGGCAAAAAATAAAATGTCCAGCATATACAGAGAAGCCCCATCTTCGAGGTCCCTCAAGGCCGATTATTTTGAATCAGTACGCAGGACGAACCGTATTCGGGTATCGTTTACAACGCATTAAGCTACATTTTACAGCAGCCTTCAAGGCCAATTCAAGGCTGAACGCAGGCCAGGCGCTCACATCCCACTATCTGCCTGTCCCTGAGGGGTGTACGTTTTATGGGCCGGAGCCTTGCCAGATCCAGGTTGTGGGCCACCACCACCAGGCTGAGGCCCCTGCAGTTGAGATCCTGAAAGAGCTCATAGATCTCTGGGCCGCGGCCGATTCAAGGTTGCCCGTGGGTTCGTCAGCCATAATGATCTTGGGGTCGTTGGTGAGGGCATGGCTATGGCTACTACGCTGTACCTCTCCGCCCGAGAGCTGGCCAGAAATATGATCGCCCCATTCGGAGATGCCCACCATCTCCAAGACCTCATCTATACTGTTCTTGCTGCCCGTCTTGCAGCTGAAAAGCAGAGGAAGCTCTATGTTTTCACGGGCAGTCAGGGTGGGCATGAGATAAAACTGCTGGAAGATGAAGCATATGTTCTCACGGCGAAGCTTGACTAGATACTTTCCTTGAGACTGTTAATCTCGAGGCCGTTGATCTTGAGGCTTCCTCTGATCGGCATGCTCAGGCAGCCCAGGACGTTCAAGAGGGCGGCCTTGCCCGACTCCGAGGGAGTACCTATGACGAAGACGAACACCCGCGCCCCGGACCTACGACGAAATCCACGTCCTTCAGGGCCTGGATCTCCTCTCTGCCCCTGTGGTAGGTTTTGGTGAGACCTTTGGTTTTTAAGATACTTCTAAAATCATTGCTGGAGTTGTTGCTATCATTATCTTCGATGCTGTTGCCCACGTTATTTTCTCCTGAAATCTCGCTCATTCCAGGCTGCTCCTTATGGCCTCCATAGACGTAAGCCTGGAGGATTTTATGGCAGGGTAAAGATCACAAAGAAGGCCAAGAACCAGGGAGATGGCCAGGCTGAAGGCGATAATCTCATGACTCAATGAGATAAGGCTTCCTTTGAGAGAGTATTGCAGCATGCCCTTAACAAAGCTCTCTATTAGGCCTGCCATCACTATGAGAGATTAATCTCATCAGAAGCCCTAATTTCGATAAAATCAGTAAGTATAGTGACCAAAGATAATGAAAATATATACGTAAACTTTAAATTCCGCGATGTCAGATCTTGGGCGAGCCTCACATAATAGCTGTGCCATCTCCACGGGTTGACTCACGATCGCCTTGTAATAGTGCTAAAGACCTATAGACAATAAAACTTCCTCGATGTTTTGGCGGCTTCATTCCGAGACAGATCTACCGAGGCGGATCTTTATCGAAGCTAAACTCGGGACGGTCTCCCTTAGACTGATTCCATCGAGTTGGTCTCCATCATATCAAGATCCCCGTTATCGAGGCCTAAAGTCTGGAAAAAGCAGAAAACCAAAGAATTCGGAGGTACAAATGATTATAGCGAGCTGGTATAACAGCGGTAGCACGGAAGCCTTTAGCCACTTTTGTTCTCAAAATAAGAACAAGAGGGTATCCCTCAGGTTGATGGACAGGTCGGAGCTGGTAATAGGTGTGCTTCGCGGCCACAGCACAGAACCAGCCTCGGCAGGCCTGTCCATCCTTCTGAACAAAGAGGTGATTCACCCAGCATACTACTGCCTCGAAGATATAGAGAGCCTCCATGAGGTAGATGGGGGAGATTAAAGATACTATTGCGATCGAGCACAGCCGTCGAGGTGGTTTGGAAGGAGAGCGGTGAAGACCGCCACCTCCAACCTTCGATCCTCATCAGCCAAACGTTAAACATTTATGGTCACCAGTGGTAAAACTAGTTGTGTCTGTCCTCCTTGTCAGCAGCCCAAGGCCTAGCACCCGTGTCTTGGAGGCCCCGACATGACCCGGCTGAGGGGGATGACATTCAACGTTGAGAATATGATGGCCCGTTTCGACTTCGAGCATAGCGACCAGGGTCTCCTCTCCCTTCTGGATGTGACCTCGGAGATTGAGAGGGCTAACCTGGTCAGAGCCCACTGGAACGCCATCAACGATGAAAATAGGGTCTTTACCGCCCTCTCCATCCGGAGAGGGGGATCGCCCGAGGTGATCTGCCTCCAGGAGGTGGATAGCTTCCACGCCCTCAAGGCCTTCCACGACAGGTATCTTAAACGCATTGCAAGGGTGGAGTATCCCCATAAGGCCCTCATAGAAGACAATGATCCAAGGGGAATCGACGTGGCGGTCTTGAGCCTCCTATCCCATAGACTCAATGTCCACCCACCAGGAGGACACTGAGATTGTCTACTATCCCAAGGAGCCTAAAGTTGAGAAGGTCTTCAGGAGAGACTGTCTTGAAGTCCGGATTCTAAAGGAAGGGAAGGTTCTTCCCATCTTCGTCTGCCACTTCAAATCCATGATACCTTCCAGGGAGGAAACGAAGCCGATCAGAGAGGCCGAGGCGAAGGCAGTTAGAAAGATCCTGGAGAGGCGTTTTGGGGATCCCTGCATTCATGACGGGCTGGTGGTGGGAGATCTCAACGATTACACAGAGACCGATGGAATGCCTGATCCGGATCACGGCCTGCGTCCCATCCTGGACATCTCCGTAGATATGATTAAAAGGATAAGGAATCCCTTCTGGCGTTGGACCACCTTCTATCCCAAGATGCAAAAGTACCAGCAGCTCGATTACATCTTGAGCCCCTTTCAAAACTATTTATACCATCATTAGGAATTACTTCTTGAATGGGTAGCAT
>CAZKWM010000134.1:0-4619 GCA_964556405.1 uncultured Methanotrichaceae archaeon
TACTCTCTCAAGGTGAGCATCTTATCCCCAATCTTCGTCTTCTTCTCGCTGATGGTGTCCAGGACGGGCCTAGCAGCGATGATGGCGATGAAGCTTCCATCGGAGCCCTCCAGCTGCCTTATGGTCTTGACGATCTGCCGCAGGGTAGTGATGTTGGGTTCCCTGTGCCCCGAGAGGATCTTGTAGAGGGTGGATTGGGGAATCCCCGAGGATTTGCTGAACTCCCTGGCGCTTAGGCCCAGCTCGGAAAGGACATCCCTCAAAACATCCCTCAGGATCTCATCGGACTGAAAGGCAGCTCGCATCACCCTATCGGCGTTTGGCATGTACTAATGAGAGATGTTCGTGGATATTTGTACTTTTGGGTGGATATCGATTTAAAAAACGCCTAAATGTGTCCCAAGCACCCTCTAAGTCTAAAGCAGCTTTGCTGCAGAAAGAGTGATCGACGATAATCTTGCCTTATAGCGCTGTGTCTTCTTTCCAACCATCTCTTCTTCCTTTTACTGTACTATTGTAAGATATCATCCCCCAGTTTATACTTCTGGGTCAAAAAGTTATCAAATAATCGGTAATTAATCACCTCTGTGCCTAGATCAGTCCGTAATTAGTACAATTGGGATAATGTTTTGGACAAAACAGAAAACATTATATTCCCGCCCTCTAATTATTCCCTCATGGGAGATTATGAGGTCAGGTGCGCAGGCTGCGACTCTTCTCTGCCCCTTCACGCTCTGACCTGTCCAAAAGACAGCTCTTTGCCGCGCACCTTCTACCGTTCCAGGAAACTTGAAGAAAGACCCCTTTCAGGCATCTGGAGGTTCATGGACTGGCTGCCAGTAAAGGGCCCTATAGAGGGTCTGGATTCAGGCCCCGTGACCTACAAGAGCCGGGGCCTTGGCAGAGAGCTTGGCCTAGGTAACCTTTACATAAGCTTCAACGGCTGCTGGCCAGAGATCGGGGCCAGATCAGCCACAGGCAGCTTCAAGGACCTGGAGGCGGCTCCGACCCTCAGGATGAGGAAGGACCTTGGCAACTCCTCGACCCTGGTGGTGGCTTCAGCTGGCAACACCGCCCGTGCCTTTGCCCAGGCAGCGTCCGTGGCAGGACAGCCGGTAGCACTGGTCGTGCCGGAATCGGCCATAAAGAATCTATGGATCACCGTAGAGAAAGGGCCTTTGACCATCGTAAGCGTCAAAGGGGACTATTTTGATGCCATCCAGGTTGCGGAGACGATCTCATCCCTTAAAGGCTTCTCCCCAGAGGGCGGTGCCAGAAACGTGGCCAGGAGAGACGGCATGGGCACAGTGGTCCTGGATGCGACCCTGACCCTGGGCAAGCTGCCTCAGCATTACTTCCAGGCGGTAGGCAGCGGAACCGGCGGGATAGCAACCTGGGAGGCCTCCATGAGACTCATCGATGATGGACGGTTCGGCAAGGCTCTTCCCAGGCTTCACCTGGCTCAGAGCCTCCCCAATGCACCCATCTACTACTCATGGAAGGGCTGCAGCAGGGAGTTCTGCCCCGGCGCAACCTTCGACGAGGTTTTGTTTAACAGGCGCCCGCCCTACGGCATGCCGGGAGGGGTCTGCGATGCCCTCAAGGCCACCGACGGAGATGTTTACGGCATATCCCGCCAGGAAGCAGAAGAGGCCAAGAGACTCTTTGAGTCCTCTGAGGGAATAGATATACTAAACGCCCCTGCGATAGCTGTGGCTGCCCTTGCCTCAGCTGCCCGATCGGGCGCCATAGGACGAAGCGATGTGGTTCTTCTGAATATCACCGGCGGAGGGCTGGCCAGGCTACAGGAGGCCATGGCCAAAAACTGCCTGGAAGCCGATATAGTAGTGTCTAAGCCAGAGGAAGCAGTCAATTTTATGGAGGGGAGGTATTGAAGTTCATCAATCTGAAGGTGTTGAGCGGGTTTGGTAAGGATGGTAGGTCCGACGACGTAGCCGAGATAGAGCTTGGCCCCGGAGAGATCGTGGGCATAGTAGGGCCCACGGGCTCGGGAAAGAGCACCCTCATAGGGGATATAGAGCAGCTGGCCCAGGGCGACACCCCTTCAGGCAGAAGGGTTCTACTCAATGGGGAGGTACCCGATCACGGACTTCGGACCGACCCCAGAAAGAAGCTGGTAGCACAGCTCTCTCAGAACATGCACTTTCTGGCCGATATGCCTGTGGGCGAGTTTCTGAGGATGCACGCTAAGAGTCGGGGAAAGGGCCCTGATCTGGCTGAAAAGGTAGTAGAGATCGCCAATACCCTGACCGGAGAGCCCATAGATCCATCCCATCCCCTCACAATTCTCAGCGGAGGCCAGTCCAGGGCCCTCATGACCGCGGATATCGCAGTCATCAGCGACTCACCAGTAGTCCTCATAGACGAGATAGAGAATGCAGGGATAAAGAAGCAGGAGGCTCTAAAGCTTCTAGCCGGCGAGGGAAAGATCGTGGTGGTGGTCACCCACGATCCCACCCTGGCCCTCATGGCCTCTCGAAGGATCGTCATGAAGAACGGGGCCATGGTCAAGATCATAAACACCACTGAGAGCGAGAGAAAGCTCTTCATAGACCTGGAGAGGGTTGATGGCTGGCTCTCGTCCCTCAGGGAGACCATAAGACGTGGCGATGTGGTAGGGGTAAGCGATATATCAGGCGATTTAGTAGATAATGCACCCGGTGAGGTGACGGCTGCTTGAAGCTGGTGGTGGTGGCCGGAACTCCCGGCTCCGGAAAGACCTCTGTCCTCATGCACGCCGTGAGGGATCTGAAGAAAGGAGGCATAAAGCCTGCCCTGGTCAAGGTGGACTGCATGTGGACCGAGGACGACCTGAGGTTCAAGAGGCTAGAGGTTCCTGTGGGCGTCGGCCTCTCCAAGGACATGTGTCCCGACCACTATGCCATCTACAACGTGGATGAGATGATGGCCTGGGCCTCGGATCAGGGTGCCGATGTCCTCCTGAGCGAGACCGCAGGACTGTGCCTGCGCTGTGCCCCTTACCCGGATCAGTGCCTGGCTATATGCGTCATAGACGTGACCACAGGACCCAACACGCCCCTCAAGGTCGGGCCCCTCCTTACCACTGCCGATGTAGCGGTGATCACTAAAGGGGACCTGGTTTCTCAGGCTGAAAGGGAGGTCTTCAGGGAGAGGATTTTGGAGGCCAACCCCAGGTGCAGGATCGTGGAGGCCAATGGCCTTTCAGGCAAGGGCTCTGCTGAGATCGCAGATTTGGTGAAGAGCTGGCCTGAGACCTCGGGAGAGATGGTGCTAAGGCACAACCCGCCCCTGGCAATATGCACCCTCTGCACTGGGGAGCTCAGGGTATCCAAGGAGCATCACCGCGGAGTTCTTCGTCACATGGACGGCTTTATGGAGTACACCGGAGAGTAATCTGTCACTGGAGTAATCATGGCTGAATCTGAGATCGCCAAGCTTCTTCCCGGACACAACTGCGGCGAGTGTGGACAGAAGAGCTGCAAGGATTTTGCTTCCGTCCTTGTTGACGTGGATTGGATCTCTAAATGCCCCATTCTTCGGCAGGAGAGGTTCAACGGAAGAATTAAGCAGATAGAAGAGCTTCTTGCCATGGACAGAGGCAAGGACGAGGAGATCATAGGCGTCCTGGATGGGCTCAAGGCGGACTTTTCCCTGGCACCTTTGCCAGGAGAGCCGTCGTGCAGGGAGGATCTCCATCCCTTCGATATCTCCGTGGTCTTAAATTCAGGAGATGTCTTCAGGTACAGACCTCTGGGCTGTCCCGTCACCCACTTTGCCAAGGTGCTCAAGTGCAGCCACGGGCTGGCCACGGTGCATCTGGTGGGGCCGGTTCATCTGCTGAAGGGATCTCCGCCACCGGAGGATATCGGTCTGTGCATGGTGGCTGGGTTCGAGGGCGTAGTAAGCAGGGGCAAGGTGCCTGAGGTCGGGCAGACGGTGAAGTTTCTGCCTGAGCACTGTATGATGCAGAAAGTACATTCAGGGGTAATTGTGCACTCTGAAGGGAAACGGGTGAGGATTGAGGGGATAGATCTGAAGGTGTGGTAATAGATTGTGATGTTGTATGAAATATATTGATGTGCGCCTTGTGTTGCTCACTTGGGTAGAAGGATAATTAGGCAGATTTTGGAGAGGGAAAAGAGATAGTACGTGGAAGTATCTCTAGTGGTGCGTACATCCTTACATCGCTGAAGACATATATATGCATTCAAAGATATGGATGTTTGGGCTGGAGCAGATTTCTAGAGATTATTACATCTTTCTCTTTGAATACCACAACCGCTCTAACCATATTGGTTTTCTTTTCGAAGCTATTAGGGTCACATGGCCGTTGCCCATTGCCAGCGACAAGCACTTAGCTCTGTGACATCTCTTGACACCATTTTTTAGATCCATTAAATAGGACCACCATCAATATAAAACTGGAAACCATGAACATTTTGAAATAATACTTAGGTGTTGGTATCAAGATGCGACGGGAAATATGACTTGATGATATTGTTTTTCTCAGTTTCTCGTATCTTTTAAGTGACTTTAATATTTACGCAAGCTTGATCTTGATGATTACAGGTTCATTTTCATTATTGCCGGCATTAAGCTATGATGCGATCCGAGCA
>CAZKWM010000134.1:4719-6727 GCA_964556405.1 uncultured Methanotrichaceae archaeon
GATTACAGGTTCATTTTCATTATTGCCGGCATTAAGCTATGATGCGATCCGAGCAGTTACAACGAGAGGCAATCCAGATAGTAAGATCACACGTCGATAGGTATGGTCTTATCTCCAGAAGACTCCGCAGAGGTAACAATAGATGCGATTAGAATCCTTAGGGTCCGGAGGAGATGTCACGTATGGATATGAGGACATACTAGGACAAGTTAACGATGTAATACTATCTACGGCAAACTGGACGTACTTTAGTAATAGCGATCTCACGAATGCCATTAGGCAAGCGTTGAAAATGTTGAAGATGAGGAAAAGACAACGAAGCAGAATCAATATCCTTGAAAAATTTGAATAATTACTTTAAAACTACATCTGCCAACATCGTGCATCCCCTCCTGCCCATCCCCCACCATCGTTCTTGAGATCATATGGACCTTCGGAGCCATGGGATTTATCGGACTTTCCATGACCCAGATCTCCTTCTCGGCCGTTCCCATCCTCATAGGGATTGGCATATACTACGCCATCCAGTTCCACAACCACCTGGATGAAGAGTTCGTCAAGGGCACGCCGGGCCCGTCCAGGCTATGGCCTGACGATGATGAATGTAAACCTGGGAAACACCCAGGCCAACCTTGGCTCCGAGGGAATATCCCTCCTCATCAGGGAGCTCAACAGAGACCTGGCCTTCATGCCACCGCCGCCCAGAGTCTCGGCAACGGTGACAGGACAGCTGGTGGTCTTCACCACCATCATAGGCGCCCTTACCACCGGAAGGATGGAGCCCATCCGTCTAGGCCTGGCCCTGATCTTCTTCCGCCTCTTTTTGATCTACAGGGGAGATCTCATCAGAGCCCTCCTACCGGCCCTGCCCATGCTGGTGGTCATAGGCTAGATGGACGGGGTCATGTACCTGGGAGGCCTCTCAAGTACACGCCCCTGACCACAACCCTGTGGGGGCCCTGATCCTGGGCATTGGATCGGAGTACGCCATACTGGCGAGGGAACGCTTTTATGAGGAGCTTGCTAAGGAGGCCGATCCATTGAGAGCTCTGAATATCACTGCCAGCCGCATAGGATCGGCCTTGATAGCCTCAGGGATGACGGCGGCCCTTGGCTTTGCGGCCCTGATAACCTCGCCCTTCAGCATCAACAGCAACTTCGGGCGGGTGAACGCCATGGCGATCCTCTTTGCTCTTCTGACCACCTTCACCATCTTTGTAGTGCTCATGATAAACCTGGAGAGAAGGCGCAGCACCTGGGATATGATCAGGCTCAGGCTTCTTAAACCCTTCAAGCTCGCTCGCCCTGAGGGAGAAAAAAACGGATGCCAGAGTGGATCTCAGAAGGGACCTTGGAATTGATGCTGTAGCTGTAATTGTAGTTGCGGTCTACCTTTGCCTGGACTTCCTGCTCATGCCAGCAGCTTACGCCCAGAGCCAACCCACCACCCAGGCCAAAGGGTCTGCTCAGGCGTACAGCACTTATATACCGATCACGGGTGGCGAGAACTACTACAACTTTTACGGCGACCCTGAGATCGAGACCAGCGTGAGCGGCAACGACATGTCCAATCGGTGGGATACCGTCACCCTCCTGGTAACCCTGGTCAACCACGGCAGGATCACGGGCTTCAAGCAGGACAGGACGCCCACCACGCCCACCGAGTACGCCCTGGACAATGCCGAGCAGCAGGAGGCGGGGAAGATCACCAACGCCCTCAACCTCAAGGCCACCCTTCTCACCAACACCTCCTAGATAGAGGTCCCTGTTGGGAGATCAGGCAGTCCAATGCCTGATGGCTGATCAGACCACTCTCAGCCCCCTCAGGTACACCCTCCAGATAGCAACTCACGCCCCGGCAGGGC
This sequence comes from uncultured Methanotrichaceae archaeon, assembly GCA_964556405.1. GTDB lineage: Archaea > Halobacteriota > Methanosarcinia > Methanotrichales > Methanotrichaceae > UBA114. The sequence continues at coordinate 6,585 of CAZKWM010000134.1, forward strand.
TCTACACCCCGACCATTCGGATAATCTACGATTAATAGTCCAATGTGGAGGTCTACGCCGCCAACCTGGCCGACTTCCAGGTAGGTCTCAAGCAAGGCTAACACTACCGCAGGCGCCACCAACCGCCCCATTGAGGTCACTTA
>CAZKWM010000135.1:0-1881 GCA_964556405.1 uncultured Methanotrichaceae archaeon
ATGATGAACCTAAAATCCCTGGCCTCGGAGCTCCAAGGTTTTGCCGGGGTCACCCGCAAGAAGCAGATAGGAGATCTGGTAAGGCACTTTCCCTCTTTCTCGGACCGGGTCATAGCCGACTTTGGGGAGGATGCGGCGGTGATAGAAGATGGGGATGAAGTTCTCCTCTTTGCTGCCGATGGAATATGGTCTAAGCTCATGGATGCCGATCCCGAGTGGGCTGGATACTGCGCAGTCCTAGTCAACGTTCACGACATCGCCGCCATGGGAGGCTGGCCCCTGGCCATGGTGGATGTGCTCTCCATCAACTCCCCGGCCATGGCCGAGGCGGTCCTGAAGGGCATGAGGACCTGTATAGAAAAGTTCAAGGTCCCCATCGTTGGAGGCCACCTCCACCCGGATACGCCCTACAACGCCCTGGATATCGCAATACTGGGCAAGGCCAGGATGGACTCCGTCATTTTAAGCAGCACGGCCAGGCCCGGCGATGTAGTGGTGGCTGCGGCGGACATGGACGGCGCCGTCCATAGGAGCTTCAACGTCAACTTCGACTCCACCACTTCCAAGGGCAGCAGGACTCTTCTGATGCAGCTGGGCTCCATGCGCGAGCTTGGGGAAGGACATCTAGTCACCGCAGGCAAGGACATAAGCAACCCCGGGCTTTTGGGCACCCTGGGAATGCTCCTGGAGGCTAGCGGCGTTGGGGCGACCATCGATCTCGATTCTATACCTATCCCTGTGGGGTTGAACCTCTCCAGCTGGCTCAAGATGTATCCCGGCATGGGATTCGTGGTCACGGCTGGGCTCGATAAGGCGCAGGAGGTCTTGGCGGTCTTCAGGAAGCGCGGCCTGACAGCAGCTGCCATCGGTCAGGTCACCGAGGATCGAAAGCTGGTGATGAGGTCGGGAGCTGAAAGGGAGGTTCTCTTCGACTTTGGGAAGGAATGCGTCACTGGCATCAGATGATTTCATATGATAGCATAATAGAGGGACCTCCAATGGATCTCTCAGCGTAAAGAGCACACAGAGCAGAAAGGGATCTAGCAGGGTGATTCTTTGGACTCCAGCTTCGTGAGTCTCCTGGAGGAGAAGGCCAGGTCCAGGAGGGCAAGGATTGGGATTGGCCTTTGGAATGCTGACTCGGAGCTTCTTTCGGGCCTGAGATCGGCTGCCGAGTACGCGGACCTGGTGGTCGTGGGCAATTCAGGCCCTATCCCCGGCGCCTGGAATATCCCTACTGAAGATCCTTGCACAAAGCTGGTGGACCTCCTGGAGAATGGCGAGATAGACGGAGCCGTCCGCGGCAATCTTCCTGCCCATAGGACCATGAGTTGTCTCTCCAGGCGCTTTAACGTCGAGGTAAGGCGGCTCGCACTCCTGGATCTAGACGGCTGGAGCTTCTTTTTAGGGCCGGTAGGGATCGACGAGGGGGAGACCATCCCCGACCGGCTCGGCCTGGCCGTGGATGGGGCGAGATACCTGGAGCACCTGGGAATAAAGCCCAAGGTTTCCATCCTTTCGGGAGGGAGGATGGAGGACCTGGGCAGGAGTGAGAGGGTAGATAGAAGCCTGGCTGATGGGGAATTTATAGCATCCACGGCCAGGAGCCAGGGGATATCGGCCGCCCACCGGGGAATTCTCATTGAATCGTGCAAGGGGGATGACCTGTTGATTGCCCCTGAAGGAATCTCTGGAAACCTGATCTTCAGAACTCTTCTCCTGCTCTGCGACGCCAAGGCCCTCGGGGCGCCGGTGATGATGGATGAGATCTTCGTGGACTCCAGCAGAGCCCGGGGGGATTACACGGGACCTGTGGTCCTGGCCAGCGCCCTGGCGGATATTAGAAGAAAATAGAAAAAGAAAACTGATGAAGGCCGATCT
>CAZKWM010000135.1:1981-6722 GCA_964556405.1 uncultured Methanotrichaceae archaeon
ATGTGGAGGCCGTTTTGCTCCTGGCACTCGAAGGCAACTCCAGGGCCGAACATCTCTGAGAGGCCGTAGGAATCGAAGGCCTTTATCCTCAAGGCCTCCTCAAGATTGTCTCTGGCCTCGTCCGACCAGGGCTCGGCGCCGAAGCATCCAATCCTTAGCTTGAGGCTGTCCAGGACTGTCCTTGGCCTTGGCTGTCTCCGCCAGGTAGAGAGCATAGGAGGGGGGTGCAGTGGAGGACGGTGGTCCCGAAGTCCCTCATGATCTCTAATTGGCGGTCGGTGCTCCCGACGCCCGATGGGACAGCCATGGCACCCAAGCGCTCCATGCCGTAATGGACCCCCAAGCCTCAGGTGAAGAAGCCGTAGTTGACAGAGTTCTGGAAGACATCGTTCTTGGTAACGCCCACCATAACGAAGTCCCTGGCCATGATGTCGGACCAGGTCTCTATGTCCTTCCTGGTGTAGCTCACCACCGTCGGCTTGCCCATCGTCCCCGAGGAGGCGTGTGGACCCTTATGACCTCCTCCCTGGGAACCGCGAAGAGGCCGAAGGGGTAGTTCTCCCTCAAGTTGGCCTTCCTGGTATCCGGGAGCTTGGCCTGGTCCTTCAAGATCTGTATATCAGCGGGGCTTATCCCCAGCTCCGACATCTTCTGGTGGTAAAATGGAACGTTCTTATAAACCTTCTCGACGGTGCACTTGAGCCGCTTTAGCTGAAGGTCTTCGAGCTCATTTCTCTTCATCAGCTCGTATTTGGGTTGCCAGTAGGAGGTCATGGTGATCGCCTATAATTTGAATGTAGCCGTGTCAAGTGTTATGCAGGGGCATGACAGAAAACGTCAGGGTATATCAATCATTCCCTACCATCGATAAGTTCACAATTAAAAAGGTTAATATGGGAGAGGGAACGATTGATTAGCAATTAATTATAATGGGCTCCTTGAGCTATATCTCCTTAAATCATGCATAGTATGTTCTACAGGATGATCCATAGGTTCTTGCGTAGATTCTGTCGAGCTTCAACTCCCATATCGCCTTCTTACGGTGCCCGAAATGACCACTAAAGCGGACGATTCGGAATATGAGCCAACGGTGAGGCCATCGGCCCGATGAAAAGCCTGAAATGTCTGCAGCTTATAGCAGTCAGCCTTTTCTTTTCCCTGGCGGTATCCCTTCTCCTTAAGCACTTTGTGGATATCCACAGGCTCTGTCAGTCCGTGGCCAGCGCCATTACTCTCAATTTATACCTTGAGTTTTACGACGTCATCCACGGAGGATGTCCGCCTGATCATGCCTATCCAAGCATCCACACCGCCCTTGCCTTCTCCTTTCTCGTTTCCCTCTTTGGGAGCCCCAGGCTCTTTCCCCTGGCCTTTGCTGCCAGGGATCCTCATAGGCTGTTCCAGGGTCTTCACCGGTGTTCACGCCTGGTACGCATAGGCGGTAGGAATCGCCGTGGCAGGCCTGGTCTATGTCACAGCCTCAGCCCTTCTCCTGCCCAAAAGAAAGATGTTCACGAAGAACGATGAGAGCACAAGGCAGGCCGTCCACCTCTCTGTTGGCCTTCTGCTGTGCCTCATGATACGGCTTTTTGGCATCCAGCCCATCTACTACCTGGTCCTGGCAGGAACTTGCGCCGGCCTTCTCGTCATCCACCTCATACTGACTGGATTTAGGCTTTCGGTCATCGATCTTCTCCTGGCAAGGCTGGAAAGAACGGGGGCCATTCCGGAGAATGATCCATGTATTACGCCCTTGGGGTTCTCTTTGCCTTCGGCCACCTGAGGAGCGATCCCTCGGCCATCATATCGACGGTGCTGATACTGGCCCTGGAGATTCTCCCTGGCTACCTTCGTAGGAAGGCCTTATGACAGGCATAAGCTTCCCTAGAATAGTGATAAGAGCGTAGAAGGCTCCCTCTGGCTTTTGCCGTTGGTGCGATGTGCGCTTTGATTGTGCTTCCGGCTCCCATTACTGCTCTGGCGGTATTATAAGTAACCATCCTTGAATCTCTGCCTTTGAGGCTGGATGATAATATAACACTGCCAATAGCATTATCTATGACATTTCATTTGATGCATTAGATGGAACCAGAATAAAAGGTGGCTGAATTTATGATTCCTTGAAGCTAAGGATTCTATGAAAACGATCTGCATAAATCAGAGGATTAGCTAAAACGAAAAGAAAGTGAGGAGGTTAACGCCCTTGGACGCGTCTCCTCATATTCGCAAGCTCGCCGGTCCTGTAGAGGTAGTACCCTGCTCCTATGGCTATGAGCAGGACAAATATCACTGCCAGGAGCCAGTTGAAGGATGACTTCTCTACGACCACCGTGGTCTCTTTGTCATCCATGCTGAGCCTGTAGGTTCCTACATCCTTGGGTTTGTAGGAGAAGCTCACCGTCTTGTTCACGCCCGGTCCCACGGTTACATTCTGGTAAGCGGTCAGCATGCCGTTGACCAAAAGAGTCAGGTTCCTGTAATCGCTTACGGTTCCTGAGTTGGTAACTATGGCATTGACCTTGACGTTGGAACCGGTGCTGGCCTTGGCAGGGGCACTGATGCTCATCACGGTTATGGGTGAGATTACGGTTATGCTCCTGCTGGTGGTCTGATACCCTTCTTTGGTAGCCTGGATGGTGTGCTCTCCGGTGATGTTGGTAGAGTAGCTCAGGGTGCCATCGACGGCAGTGCTGCCTATGCCCTGTCCGTCGAAGTTGATCTCAGCTCCCTTCACCGAGCTCTGATTCAGGCCTTTGGCCACCGATATCACGAAGGTTTCGCCTTTGGTGACATCAGTTGGCACGCTGATCATGAGGCTAGCGTTCTGCACCGAAGCTGCAGTGGTTCCTACGTTCAAGGTAGTCTTGCCGTCGCTGTATCCGGCCTTTCTGGCAACCGCGTCGTAGTTGCCGTTGGCCTTGGGCGTGTAGGTGATGGTGCCAGTGGCATCGGTGTTGCCTATGCTGGATCCAGAGACAAAGACAGAGGCACCGCTTATGACCTCACCCGACGAGGTGACGGTGATGGTGACGGGCTCGTCAGCCTCGGCTGCGGGAATGCTCAGGTTTAAGGGCTTGCCCGATCCGACGATCTCGGCTATTGGTGCCACCATCCTATTGGTGTCGTTATCTGCTACCTCGAACCTGATGTTCTCCATGATGTCGACGGTCCTGCCCCTTCCCAGGCTTATGCTGCCGTCGTTCTTCATCATGATGCCATCGACATCCACGGACTTCACCTTCATCTTGTCGAAGGTCTGATCGTTATTCACCGAGGTTGCCGTGTCTGATACCTGGAATACGCCATCTACCGTGGCCAAATCGGCCTCAGTTCCTCTAAAGACGCTCTGGACGTGGGCGGCGATGATGGGCACATCCTCGCCCTCGATGTTCACCTTGTAGAGGTACGTCGAGCCCTTGTAATCAGAGCTGGAGGGCGTTACCACCTTGCTGTCAACCTCGTCGCCGTCCTTGGCCAGGGCCAGATAGACCTTGTTGCCGTTGATGTCCACCTGCTTTATCCGGAGCTCATAGCCCTCTTCCAGGGGCAGAACCGATCCTGTGGATATGGTGCTGCTCTCATCGCTGTCAACTAGAACCTTGCGCAGCTGGCCGTCGCCGATGATGCTGTGCTCATCTGTGTAGACCGTCTGGCTGTTGTAGCCTGCGAAGTACTTGGCTGCCAGGAAGCCTATGACGTCGTACTTGCCCCAGTCCTCGAAATCGAACTTGACTGGAACGGGCATGGCCTCGTAGGTTAAGTCGTTCTCTTCAATGCGGTTGCCTGTGAACACGGCCTTCAAGCTCTCGCTGCCGATGTCGTCGTCTATGTTGTAGTAGAATCCCTCGAAGTTGTAGGGCGTCCAGGTGAACTTTCCTCCTAAATTGGGGTCGGAGGGGTCAATGACCGTTCCCCTGACGTCGTAGGCTCCTGATCTGACGACATTGGGAGCAAACCTTATCGTATCATTATCGGCTACGGTGAAGCTGACGTTGCCGAAGATGGGCACTACCTTGCCCTTTCTAAGGGATATGGAGTCCTCGTTCTTGGCTTCTATAGTGTTATCGGCGACCGAGAGCTTCATCTCGCCGTACTTATCCCCGTCATCCACTGAGGTGTAGATGTCGGAGATCTGGAAGAGGCCGTCCACGGTGACCAGGCTGGACTCGGCGCTGGTGAAGACGTTGTTCATGTGAGCCAGGATTATGGGTGTGTCCTCGCCGCCTATGTCGACCTTGTACTGGTAGGTCGAGTCCTTAACGCTGCTGCCTGGGGATATGACCTTCTGATCGACCACATCTCCGTCCTTGGCGATCTCCATGAAGACCTTGTTGCCGTTGATGTCCACTTCCTTTATGCGCAGCTCATAGCCCTCCTCTAAGGGCAGGACTGAGCCCGAGGTTATGGTTCTGCTCTCGTCGCTATCGATCAGAACTTTGCGCAGCTGGCCGTCGTTGATGAGGCTGCTGGACCTGTCAACGATATCAGTGCCCTCGTAGCCTGCGAAGTACTTGTCGGCCATGAAGCCTATGACCTGGTACTTGCCCCAGTCCTCGAACTTGTACTTGAGTGGCTGGGCTGTGGTGCTGTACAGGAGATCATTGGAATCTATAGTTCTTCCAGAGAGCTGTTTGACTGTGAGAGTCTCAGTGCCAACTCCATCATCTACGTCATAGAAGAACCCGGCGAAGGACTGGGGTGTCCAGGTGTAAGGTATGGGCATGCCCACTCTCCAGATCCT
>CAZKWM010000136.1:0-6721 GCA_964556405.1 uncultured Methanotrichaceae archaeon
TGTTTTTGTCGCCCGATACTAACTCCGGGATTTCATCCTACGGTAGTCCTCTGTCTTTCCCAGTAACCCTCGCAGCGGGCGTTTGTACCACATTTGGGTTGTCTTGCGGTCACAGGTAGACTTAAGTCATTATCTCCCGCAAGGACCTATCAACGCGGATTGTATCCTTCTCGTTATCCAGCGCTCACAGCAGATGATCGTATCATCTCAACTCGCGCCGTCTTTTTGAGAAGACATCCATTGTAGTCACCCGGCGTATTTAAATGTTTTCTCAAGACGGAGGACCTCCACACGCCGTCCTTCTCTAGGCAGAGAGTTCTTGCTTTCCATCCTTTGACTACATCAAAGGCTGGTAAGGTTTAAGTCGAAGTTCTACATTATCGATGCTGAGGTGCTTCAATGGCCGACAACATCTACGTTATTGGGCACAAGAGCCCCGATACCGATTCTGTGACCGCAGCTGTAACTTATGCAAATCTTAAGAAAGCCATGGGAACCGCCAATGTGGTTCCTGCAGCTGCCGGCGACATCAATAAGGAGACCAAGTTCATCCTGGATTACTTCAAGGTCCCCTATCCTGAGACGCTCACCGATGCCACTGACAAGAAGGTCATCCTGGTAGACCACAATGAGATGGGCCAGGCAGTGGACAAGCTGAGCGAGGCCAACATAGTGGAGGTCGTGGACCACCACAAGATAGGCGGCCTAAAGACCGGCAACCCCATATTCTTCCTCAATGAGCCTGTGGGCGCCACCGGCGGCATCATCGCGAACCTCTACGAGCAGAACAAGGTGGCCATCAGCAAGGAGATGGCAGGGCTCATGATGGCAGCCATCCTCTCCGATACAGTCCTCTTCAAGTCCCCCACCTGCACCCCCAGGGACAAGGCCGCAGTGGAGAAGCTGGCCAAGATCGCAGGCGTCGACCCCATGAAGTTCGGCATGGAGATGCTCAAGGTTAAGAGCGATGTGGCCTCTAAGTCTCCCAGGGATATTCTGTTTGGGGACTTCAAGAAGTTCGACTTCAGCGGCGTTAAGGCCGGCGTCGGCCAGATAGAGGTCATGGATCTCAAGGACCTGGATCCCAAGAGGGCCGCCATCCTCGAAGAGATGAACAAGGTCAGGCAGGCAGATAAGCTGGACATGATAGTCCTCATGCTCACCGATGTCATGAAGGAAGCCTCCGATTTGCTCTTCGTCGGCGACGAGAAGGCTGTCAAGGGCTTCGAGAAGGCCTTCGGCGGCAAGATCGCCAACAACTCCATCTACAAGGAGAAGGTCCTCTCCAGGAAGAAGCAGGTTATTCCACCCCTGGAGTCCGCCTTCAAGGCGTGAACTGCCTTTATTCAAAATGAGGCAATAATCCTCATATTTTTCTAGCAATTCACTTTTTGAATCATAGTCCTATGATCATTGCCCTATGATTAAGGGTCGGCAAGAGCTGATCGTGGCTGGTTATTTTAATATGAATTAATAAAACTCAAAAAGAAAATTATCGGCCCGGGTGGGCTCCTGGAGCCTTCATCCTGATGAGCTGCTTTGAGAGGTGCCTCCTGGCGCACGGCGGAACTTCGTAAAATCCCTCCTCCAGGTCCCTTGGCTGAGCCTTTCTCTCGCGACCCTGGGCTTTGGTCTTGCACCTCTTGCACCTATATCCCTGGTTTTTTCCTGCGGATTCCATGCGCCTCTTACAGGATGGGCAGATCGGGGCTTCAAGGACCGAACGCTCTGCCAGCTCCAGGATGTTCATCTTCTCGATGTTCAAGGTGCCGTTCCTGACTGCGCCGTAGACCTCCACCAGGTCTCCTGGGGCCAGCTTGTTAATAATGGACCTGAAGTTCTTGGTGGGCTCGAAGGCGGCGCAGGCCATGGAGTCGTCTCCGTCAGAGATGGAAAAGAAGGTGTGCCCTCCATAGATGGCTCTTGGAGCCTCTGTCACCCTACCCGTAAGCCTGTAGCTCTGATCGTCGATGGCTCCTGCGATCTCTCCCTGTATGATGTGGGCATCAGTGCCCTGGTTGGTCAGATAGAGGACCTTCCTCTCCACGGGCTCCGAACGAATGATATCAAAAGCTCTCTTTATGGCCGCGATGTCATCGCCGCGAATGCCGAAGAGGACCGGATCTGAGGAATGAGGAGCAAAGATGACCCTGCGGTTGTGGCAGTCCACGGTGTCCCAGGTGCCGGGGTAGGTCTGGCGGTCGGCATTCCAGGCTGTGTCCCAGTCTATCTTCCTTGGCGTTCCCCAGTTCTCCCTGTGCCTGTAAGCTATGAGCTCGTAGGTGTGGTCTGATAGGTCAGCTCCGACGGCCGCCAGGGCTCCTATGAGGCCCCGCCCCTTCTTGAAGCCCCTGTACCAGACGCCCTGCTCCTCCAGGATCTCCTTAGCCTCGCTGATCTCCAGGATCTCCTTAACGGCTCTTTGATAGAACTCCTTCATCTCGGGAGTTCTCTTATCAGCCGCCACTAATCCTGGATTGGTGTTTTCCCCAGAGAGGTCTGAGAACTCTTCCACGGTCTGGAGGGCAGTCTCTCTGGCCTCTTCTGGCCTATCGGTCTCTAGCTCAAAGGCGATGGCCGCATTCCCTCTGGTCTTGAACCTGGCGCAAGGATTGAGCCTTATCAGCTTCGGCAGGCTCCTAATATTGCCCAGAGGCTCCAGTCTCTCCATGAGCACGGCGGCCAGATACGTAGTGCATAGACCTTTATCTGAATCGGTATCGTCTACTCCAATGAACATGGTCAACCTTAAATAGCGGTCTGTAGGGATATAATAATGATGGAAAAGGACCTTCTTGCAGAGGGCACTGCAGAGGTTCTGAGGCAGGCCGGGTTTGCTATTTCCGCGCGCTGCTACCTCCGGCCGCGATCCTTCGACCTTGCAGCCAGGAGAGGGGAGATACTGCTTCTCCTCAAAATCCTCTCCAACATAGATGGCTTGAACGAAAAGACAGCCCTGGAGATCGGTCGGCTCTCCACGCATTTACAAGGTAACCCCTTGCTGATCGGTGAAAAGACTCGGGACCAGTACCTAGAGACGGGAGCGGTCTACTTCAGGTACGGCATACCTACCGTCAATCTTTCAACCTTAGCGGACTGCCTCATAGAAGGCTCTCCTCCCCTGGTTTACGCCGCCCATGGGGGCCTTTATGTCAGGATAAATGGATCCCTCGTGAGGACGCTGCGCCTGGAGCGGGGCATATCCCTGGGCTCTTTGGCCTCTGAGATAGGTGTCTCCAGGAGGACCATCTCCAAGTACGAGACCGAGGACATGGACACCTCCGTGGACGTGGCCTTGAAGCTGGAGGAGATCTTCGAGAGGGAGCTCATAGAGCCCGTGGACATATTAGCCTCCGAGCATGTCGAGGATGAGCCCTCCCTCATAAGCAACGATGTCCTCAGAATGCTCAACGATATTGGCTTCCAGGTCTTTCCCATAGATCAGGCGCCCTTCAATGCCGTGACCAGGGACCAGAGCCTGGTGGTGCTGACGGGGGTGAGCAAGTTCTCTCAGAGCCTTGCCAAGAAGGCCAGGCTCATGTCCAGCCTCTCGGCCGTGGCCAAGACCAGGTCGGTTGTGATCATAGAAGGCGAGGCCAAGGTGGAGTGCATTGAGGAGACCGCCATCATCGAGAGGGCCGAGCTGGAGGGAATAGGCGGCACCAGCGAGTTCGAGCGTCTGGTGTTGGAGAAGAGGAGCGCAGTGTACTCAGATGAAGAGCCTCCTTTGAATTGAAGCAGAGCGTTTACACCCTTTAAAACATATATAAGATTGCGCTCATATATCAGATAGACCTTATGCTCTCCCTTGAGACAGGCTCTATTATTAACTGGTGCTCTAGCTGCTGTTTTAATAACCATTTTAGCTGTGGCATGTGGAGGGAAGGCCGCCCATTTAGAGAATGCAACTTTCGCAGATAACGCCACCCTCTCTGGAAACTCAACTATTATCTTGGAAATTCCCGACACCCATCATGGAGCTGATGGATACGGACCCGGAGTTGGGGACCTATCCCGATCAGATAGTAAGGGCTGTCAGGCAGCTGAGGTTTGAGGCTTATTATAAGGGCAATGCCACCCTGGAAGAGCTGGAAAGCTCTGACCCAAGAAGGTATACCGGTGATCATATGTGGCCAGGCGTGGAGATGGTCACCGACCCCTAATGAGTCATGGTCCGATGACTACGGCGGCGGCCACTACATGGTGGTAATAGGATTCAACGATAATAACGTCTACTTCGAGGATCCCTACATCCTGGGAAGCAGGGGATTCATGTCGCGCCAGGAGTTCCAGGAGCGGTGGCACAATATCAGGGGGTTGGGACCTTTGGATGAGGTGACGCAGATCCACCTGGGGATCTTTATTCGTGGGGACAAGCTCTCGGATTGCGAAGCCTTCAGGCACATAGACTAAAATTACCCAGGCCTTGAAACTAGCTGAGACTAGATCCTGAGACCAGACTTTGAGGCTCTGGTATCCAGGACCTTTTTTGGCAGGTTTTCATGAGATACTTTCATCCCTTATCCCTAGCTTATGATCCGTTCAGAGGAGGCTATTGATGAAATCCCTCATGGATAGGATCATCGACTCAGGCAAGGTCTTCATAGTCGGTGTGGCAGGAGACAGCGGCTCAGGCAAGACCACCATATCAAACGGCATTCGAAGGATTCTGGGGGAGGGCGCAGCCATCTCCTTCTCCATGGATGATTACCACACCCTGGACAGAAAGCAGAGGAAGGCGCTGGGTGTTACTCCTTTGAATCCCAAGGCCAACAACCTGGGGATTTTAGCCGATCACCTGGAGGCTCTGAAGGCCGGCCGGCAGGTACAGAAGCCCATCTATGACCATAAGGACGGTTCCATGGGAAAGGTGGAGCCCTTCGGCCCTGCCCCAGTGGTCATAGTCGAGGGTTTACATCCATTCTACACCGAGCGCTTGAGGAATCTCATGGACTTCAAGGTCTTCGTTGACCCCTCCAGGCAGGTCAAGAGGCTCTGGAAACTCAGAAGGGACGTGGGCGACCGGGGCTACAAGCAGGAGGAAGTCATGGCCGAGATTCTTCAGAGGGAGCCCGACTACAAGCTCTACGTGGATATTCAGAAGATCTACGCCGATGCGGCGGTGAAGATTCATGGGTCGAGGTTCAATACGCTTGCTTGGGGTAATAGGCCCGAGGGCTACTCGGTCAGGCTGATACAGCGTACCGTGGATCATCCTGTCTCCAAGGTGGACCTGACCGTGGACCTGGGAAGCATTCTACGCAATGTGGACCACGAGTTCTTCTTAGAGTTCCAGCGCGATGACTACTACGGCAAGAAGGTCGATGTCATGACCATAGATGGGGAGATTCCCCAGGCCACCATCGACGGCCTGGAGAGAAAGCTCGGAGATGCCCTGGGAACCTACGCCGTCATATGCGACAGGCGGGGAGGAGATCACGTCGATGCCACTGGCATGGCCCAGCTCATATTGACGTGGCGCTTTGTGGAGCAGCTGGAATATTTGCTGATAGGAAAATAGACTGAAGTATAAGCCGATAGAGGCCTACCATTTTTCGTAGGCCACTATCTCATCCATCATCTTCCTGGGGGAGTAGGCCTTCCAACGCTCGCGGGATATCCCTGGGGCAGCAGGGCCACCACCGTTACGCCTTTGGGTATGCCTAGGATCTCCTTGACCTTGTCCTGGTTGAAGGCCCCTATCCAGCAGGTTCCCAGGCCTAGGCTTGCCGTGGCCAGGGTCATGTGATCTACGGCGATGCTCACGTCCACGGCGAAAGTTGGAATGCCGTTGGGCATTGTCCTGGTGGATGTCCCACAGGCGACGATGATCACCGGAGCCTCGACCACGTAGACCTGGCCATGGTGGGGGTGCCCCTGACCACCACGAATCTCCAGTCCTGCATGTTGACGGTCAAGGGTAGCAATCCTTCTCGCTTCCAAGACGGCTAGGAGCTTCCCATCCTCCACAGGGCGTGGAAGGTAGCTTCGTATGGATCTCCTGCTCCTGATGGCGCCCATAAGATCCAATTATTACCCTCTTGCGTTAGGTTGTCAGGCTTGGATTTTCGGGTTAGATTTTTGGGCTAAAATTATTGGCGTTAGGCCTAAGGCATTCGGCTTCAAGTCCTCTTCTTGATCTCCTTGTCCACTTCCTGGCCCATCTCGGTTAAATTCCAGGCGCCCCCTTCGTCCTTGATGATTCCCCTCTCTGCCATCTCATTCGCAATCCTCTTTATGGCCTGGAGGGGTATGTGCTCCACCTTGGCTATCCTCTCTGTAGTCATCTTTCCCTTGGAGCTCAAAACCCTCAGCACCCTTTCCCTTTGAGGATTGCCTAGGATGAATCCGACGTTCTCTTCCATAAAAATCGCTCCTTAGTCCACGTTAGCTATATAAGTACGAACCGACTATTTAAGATGGCGGGCAGCCCGGGTGGTTCGGCGTCACCTGTAACCCGAAATCGTCGATAGCGGGGGGCAGCCGGTGGGCGACTGTGGAAGCCCCACGTCGGTCCAGATGCCGACTATGATTCTCCATCCTGTAGGGATATAACAGGCAAGCGGGCCTTCCTGAAGGAAGATCTGCAGGCCATAATTGCAGGCACCGGTCTAGGCCCGGAAGGGAGCAGACCTACTGCGGGTAACTATCGCTTATAGGGTTAGGGGAGGAGGAGGCTCCTGGGTTTAACTGGCACGGGGCTCTGCTGGCAACCATTGGC
>CAZKWM010000137.1:0-6720 GCA_964556405.1 uncultured Methanotrichaceae archaeon
GCCTTCTTGGCAGAGAGGCCCCTGCTCAGGTAATAGAGACGATCCTCCTCGCGCTTTAAGCTGGACCAGAGCGCATTGGTCATCCTGGTCTCCGCCTCCTTCAAGCGGCCCTGGAGATCTGAGATGCTTGAAATCGCCATCTGAGCCGCAGCCGTAGGCGTGGGGGCCCTGACATCCGCCACGAAGTCGGCGATGGTGACGTCGGTCTCGTGCCCCACCGCCGATATCACAGGAGAGTCACACTCAGCTATGGCCCTGGCAACAATCTCGGCGTTGAAGGGCCACAAATCCTCGACGGATCCTCCACCCCTGCAGACTATGACCAAATCGGTCCTGCCCTGGAGGGCTCTTATAGCAAACGCGATGCTCTTCTCAGAACCATCGCCCTGAACCTTGGCAGGGGAGAGGATTATTTTCGCAGGGAAGGACCCTAGGATCTTGAGGACATCCCTTAGAGCGGCTCCATCCGAGGAGGTGACGATGCCGATCCAGGAAGGGTACCTGGGCAAAGGTCTCTTTCTCTCCTCGTCCAACAGCCCCTCGACGAAGAGCTTCTTCTTTAAAGCCTCGAACTCCAGCTTTCTAAAGCCAAGGCCTGAGTCGAGCTTTATTCCCCTCGCCACCACCTGAACCTGACCCCTCGGCCCGTAAACCTCCACATCGCCGTAGACCAGAACATTTAAACCGTCTTTGAGCTGGAACTTAAGCCTGCAGCCGTCGCCCCTAAAGAGCACGCAAGAGATCTGAGAATCCTTATCCTTGAGGGTGAAGTACCTGTGGCCCGACCTGTGATTGACCACGTTGGAGAGCTCCCCACGCGCCCACAGGTCGTGGAGACGTGGATCTGTGATCAATCGGTCTCTTATTCTTCCGTTAAGCTCTGTGACGGTATAGACCTGGGTCAATGGAAGAAACCTAGGCGTGACGGGTATTTAATTCATACCAGTCGAGGAAGAAAGTTATCAGGATTGAAGGGGACTTCCTCTGGGTCAGGTTTGTGGGCAGAAAGAGCAGGTTCTTGGTATCTGCCAATCTCAATGGAGAGCCCATAGACTGCTTTATGGCCAATCCTGGGAGACTCAAGGAGATCCTGATTCCCGGGATGAGGCTACTGGTTAAAAGGGCCTTTGGGGAGAGGAAGACGGGCTTTGATGTGGTGGGCGCCTGTATCGGTGAAAGGATTGTGACCCTGGATACCAGGTTTGCCAATGCCCTGGTTAAAGAATCTCTCAAGAATATGAGGCTGCCTGAGCTCCAGGGCTATGATTACGTGAGATAGGAGCCATCTTATGGCTCGGGGAGGTTCGACTTTCTCCTCGATCCGCCATGCTTCATAGAGGTAAAGAGCTGCACAGTAGCAAAGGACGACGTTGCCCTCTTTCCCGATGCTCCGACGAAGAGGGGACGGGGCGCCTGCCTACCTTCTGGGGCTGAAGGAGACCATTGGTGAGGGATACAGGGCAATGTATAGTCATCCTGATACAGAAGGACGATGCTTCGATCTTCAGGCCCAACTGGAAGATCGATCCCAAGTTCTGCCATGCCCTGGTAGATGCCTGCAGTTCAGGCATCGATATCCTGGCTTATGCTGTCCGATTCGATGGAACATAACTCTCATTGGTAAAAAAGGTAGAGGTAGACCTCCGTAAATCCCCCTCGCCACTTTGAATCCAATGATTTTTATCAAGATACTCTTATATATCATGATAAAAGATGCTAGGCACATCGCTCTATCGAGTGGTTCTGCCATCATGGGGGACGTACATCGATCATCCCAGGGCAAGAACCCTCGAGAGGGCAGACCCATAGATTAATACTAAACACACCCATGTCGATAAATACCGATAACTTACTCAGAGGTTCCAAAATGAAAGTAAAGCTCATGGCCCTTGCTCTGGCTTTTGCCCTGGTCGGCTTCATCAATTCCCACGCAGCCGATACCGCTACCACCTATGGAAAAGGCTTTATCGCGGACTTAACGAGCGGTGCCCTGCTGCCCTGGATAACCTGGCACCTCGACCCCTCGCTTCAGAACCTGCTCTTCGTCATCCAGGGAGCCCTGGGATGCGCCCTGATACTGCACATAATCCAATCCCAGAGGAGAACAGCCGAGGATCTGAAATGGGACGGCCTTAACTAAACTTGATTGATCTTTAATCAAGAAAACTTTATATGGCATAGTTCCCTTCGGAGAGAAGGTGTTCCGATGCACATAATGGAAGGGTTCTTGCCTCATCCTTGGTGGGAGATCTGGTTTGCCATCTCCCTGCCGGTAGTGGCTTACGGCGTCAAGGTCGCCGGAAACCTGGCCAAGGATAGGAGGGATGCCCTCCCTCTGCTGGCCGTGGCCGGGGCCTTTATATTCGTTCTCTCCTCCTTAAAGCTGCCATCGGTGACAGGGTCCTCGTCCCATCCCACGGGCACGGGCCTCGACGCCATCTTCTTCGGGCCTGCCGTGACCGCGGTGGTATCCACGGTGGTACTCATTTACCAGGCCCTCTTCCTGGCCCACGGTGGCATCACCACCCTGGGAGCCAATGTCTTCTCCATGGGAATCGCAGGCCCTGCCCTGGGCTACGCTGCTTATAAAGGTGCAACGAAGCTCAGGCTCAACCTTTACGCTGCAGTTTTCCTGTCGGCCTTCACATCAGACCTGGCCACATACCTTACCACCGCCCTCCAGCTGGCCATGGCCTTTCCGGCAGCTACGGGTGTCTGGACTTCCTTCCAGGCCTTTGCCGCGGTCTTTGCCATAACTCAGATACCCCTGGCAGCCATGGAAGGAATGGTGACGGTCTTCATCTTCAGGTACCTTCTGAGAGCCAGGAGCGATGCCCTTGTGAGGCTCAAGGTCATCTCCGGAAGATCCACAAAGCCTGCGGAGGTCTGGCATTGAAGGAAGAGCTGATCTATGCTGCAGCCCTCGGCATCTTCTTTGCCCTCCTGGCTTTGGCTGGGTCAAATCAGACCGGGACTGGAACGGACGACCTGGCCAAAGATGCCGTCCTGGACATAACGGGAGGCAGCTATCATCCCTGGCTCAGTTCTCCATGGCAGCCTGATGAATCTCAAGGCCTGCTCTTTGGCCTCCAGGCAGGCCTTGGTGGAGCCGCCCTGGGGTATTTCCTCTGCCGATACAGAAAAGGAAGCCAGAGCCGCCCCAATAGGTGAAATTCAAGGATAAAAACCGAAGGAGAATCGAAAGATAGACGATAAAACATGCACTGCCTTACAGACGACTGCGCCCAGGGAAATGCGCTTCGGGGAATCGATCCTAGGCTTAAGCTCTTTGTAGGCTTGGTCTCGGTGATCACCTGCGCCCTCTCCACATCTATTGCAGCTCCCCTGATAGTGACAGGGGCGACGGGCTTTGCCACGGTCTACCTGGCCAAGATCCCGAGCAAATTCTATCTGAAGCTCCTGGCAGTTCCCCTCGCCTTTGCGGCCTTGAGCTCTGCAGTAGTGGCCCTGGTCCATGGCACAGGCCCCATGATCTTTCAATTTTTTTTCGGCCTGGGCATAAGGACCGACGGCCTGGATCTGGCAGCCCTTCTCATGGCCAGGACCCTTGGGGGCATGAGCGCCATGTTCTTCATAGCCCTGACCACACCCATGACCGAGATCTTCTCCCTGGCGCAGTCTCTGGGTCTGCCTGAGGTGGTGGTGGACCTGTCCATGCTCATCTACAGGTACATCTTCGTTCTCATGGACCAGGCCCTGACCATCCATGATGCCCAGGTCACAAGGCTCGGCTATTCTGGCTTTAAGCCATCCCTGAGATCCTTTTCCATGCTTTCAAGCGTTCTTTTCCTGAGGGCTCTGGATCAAGGGGAGAGGCTCATCATAGCCATGGACTCTAGGTGCTACAATGGAAAGCTGGAAGCCCCTGGGACCAGGGCCAGATCAGGACAAGGAGCAGCAGCGCTGGGCCTGCTCTACGCCGCGGCGGTGGTGGCTATCGCCTTTTTAACCAGGGATCTTCATCTGCTCTGAGGTGCCATGACTTACATCCTGGAAGCATGCAATCTTCATTACTCATATTCCGATGGCTCCAAGGCCCTTAGAGGCCTTTCCCTGGGCCTGGAGGCGGGAAGAAAGGTGGCCCTGGTCGGGCCCAACGGCGCCGGCAAATCCACTCTGATGCTTTCCTTCAACGGAGTGGTTAAGCCAACCTCAGGGGAAGTCAGATTCAAAGGGGAGCCCCTAAAGTACGACTCCAGGTCCTTGAGAGATGTGAGGCGAAAAGTGGGCATGGTCTTTCAGAACCCCGATGATCAGCTCTTTGCCCCTACCGTCCGTCAGGATGTGGCCTTCGGCCCCTTGAACCTGGGATATCCCAAGGAGAAAGTGGAAAGGTACGTGGATTACGCCTTGAACTATGTGGGCCTCTCGGGCTACGAGGACAGGCCGCCCCACAACTTGAGTGGCGGAGAGAAGAGGAGAGTGGCCATTGCCGGCGTCCTGGCCATGGAGCCCGAGGTGATGATCCTGGATGAGCCCACCTCCAACTTGGACCCAGCCAGCGCCGAGGAGATCATGGAGATGCTCGACGAACTCAGCTGCGGCGGAAAGACCATGGTGGTCTCCACCCACGACGTAGAGCTGGCCTACAGGTGGGCGGATGAAGTGGTGCTCATGGAAGGAGGAAAGCTGCTCCACAGAGGGCCGGCATCCGAAGTCTTCTCGGACCCGGAGCTCGTCTTAAGGGCAAGGGTAAAATCGCCACTCATCCTGGAGATATACAGGGAGCTCTCCATCAGGATGGTTCTCAATGGGTCAAAGCTCCCTAAGAACATCCTGGAGCTGACGGATATGGTGGAGGCAACAGCCAAGGGTTCGGAGGCTTTAAGCAGAAGCAAGGCTAACCTCGGATGCATAAAGGTCTTTAACGTGGACACGGCCGATCCCTCCAAAGCGGAAGCCCTCTCCAAGACTGTCGACTGTGTAGGAGCCATGGGAACCAACGCCAAGACCATGGCAGATAGGAAAAAAATACCCCTGGACTTCACCTATGGAGTCATAGATAAGTGTATATTGAAGGCCATAGCCGGCAAGAGTTCTCTGATCATGACCTCGGGAGGCATGGTCGAGCATATCTTTAAGAGGATAAGGGATTATGGAGCTGAGTGGGGAAGGGAGATTCAAGTCACTTTGGAGTGAGAAATGAGCGGGTAGGGGAATGGGGGTTTAGTAAAAAAAGATGAATATATTAGCCCAATATATTCGATTTGTTGTTTGTATAAATAGCTTTTCCCACACAATTATAAAACGATTTATACATATTTTAACGCGTCCGCCACGGATGTTTTAGCACCTTTTTCTTTGAAGGGCGATCTTCGCTGCATAGGCCCCCGCCACGAACCCGGCGTCCACATTAACAACCGTCAGGACCGAGCAAGACTGAAGCATGGAAAGAAGGGCTGCAACGCCATTTCCTCCTATGCCGTAGCCCGTGGACACCGGAAGGCCAATCACCGGGACGTCCACGATACCTGCTACAACCGCAGGCAATGTCCCCTCCCTTCCCGCGGCCACCACCATGGAGTCCACGTCCACCATCCGCTCCAGGCATGGAAAGAGCCTGTGAATGCCGGCCACCCCTACATCGTACTCGGAGACCACCTTACAACCCATCTCCTCGGCCACCACTTTTGCCTCCTCAGCCACGGGTATGTCGGCAGTTCCCGCAGCTAAAATCCCAACTTTCCCACTAGCAGGTCCCTTCTCCACCTTCCTCAAAACCACGGTCCGGGCCCTGAGATTGTGCTCCATAATCGTCCTAGGAGGAAGCTTTGCAGCCGAAAAGACCTGGAGCTGATCGGGAGAGATTCTGGTAACTATGACGTTTCCTGCCTCATCCATGTGGGCTAGGGCAATCTTCACCAGGTCGTCCTTATCCTTTCCCTCAGCTAGGATTGCCTCGGGGATGCCCACCCTCTCCACCCTGTGGGTATCGAGCTTGGCCATATCTCCAAGGGTCCTGTAGCTTAAAAGCCGTATCTGATCCAGGGCCTCCTCTACTGACACATCGCCCCGGGAACACCTCTCCAAAAGATCTTTAAGGTCGTCTCTCACGCCTACCCGATCTAGCGGAGGAGCATAAAGGGTTTATCCCGACGAGAGAAAATTCTAAGGGATGAAGGTTAATGCTGACCTCCACATCCACTCCAAGTACTCGGCTGCGGTTTCCAAGGGCATGGATCTTCCTGAGATCTCCAAGGAGGCTATAAGGAAAGGCATCAATATCGTTGGCACCGGCGACTGCCTTCACTCCGGCTGGATGGAAGAGATCAAGGACCTGGAGGAGAGAGATGGGCTTTATCACCTGGATGGCACCTATTTTGCCTTGACCACCGAGGTCGAGGACGCCCACAGAGTTCACCACATGATCCTTTTGCCTGAGATCTCCAAGGCCCTGGAGCTGAGAGAAGCCTTTGCGCCTAAATCTTCAACCCTGGACAGGGATGGAAGGCCTAAGGTCCACCTGGAGGGAGCTGAAATCGCCGACGCAGTGCGGGAGGTGGGAGGGATGATAGGTCCCAGCCACGCCTTTACCCCCTGGACCGGGATCTACGCCTACTATGGCTCCCTTGATAAATGCTATCAAGAGCATGCCAAGGACATACCCTTCATAGAGCTTGGACTCAGCGCCGATACTGATTATGCCGATAGAATTGCCGACCTATCTACCAGGACCTTTCTCTCGGACTCCGATGCCCA
>CAZKWM010000138.1:0-6700 GCA_964556405.1 uncultured Methanotrichaceae archaeon
TGGGGGCCGACGCCCTTCACTCCGCCATCAAGGACTACTGGATGAAGATAGGAAAGATTCCCAAGGATGAGACGAAGGAAGAGGAACATTCCGAGGGTGAGACCTGTCTCTCAGATTGATCTCCAAAACTTTAACCTTTTCAAAAAAGCTAAAAGCTCCTTGCTGGTCAGAACCACGCCATCCTTCTGGTTCATGGTGGAGATGATATAGTAATGCTCGGCCGTCTGATGGCTGGCAGAGATCACTACCATATCGAACTGTCTGGAGGTGGTAGGTATTATGGCAGAGAAGCTCAGAGGCATATCGAGGCGCTGGCCATTATGGCGCCTGTGTTGTCCTTAACGATAGCCATGGCCTTATAGAGGTAGTTATCTGTGTTCTTGAAAGTCAACGTTATCTTCTGCTGCGACTGAGCAACGGGCTCCTTGAAACCCATGCTCGTGGCCTCACCTGTTTTATCTACCTGAGTATTCTTTGCCTTTAGGAGAACCGGAACATCGAAGGCCATGGCTGGGCTGGTCTCCACTACCTGGCTTATGGCTGTGCTTATATCAGCCACAACTGTATCGTTGGAACATTGGGGCCTAATAGAAGGGCTATCAAGCCCAACCACATAACAGGAAGTTGGCAGTATCTCAGATTTGCTGTAATTTCATGCAACTTCAATTCGCGGATGGGCCATGGGATATCGACTCCTCCGAGGGACCCATTGCTGTATTGCATAATTATGCTATGGCACTGGGCCCGTAATAATATTTCTGTTAAGATATTCAGTTTATCTAAGCACTGATTATTATAGTATATGAGATGAATAATCTATCAATCTTAGAGATCATATCTTCGATAGATGATGCTCTAATCGTTTCACCAAAGATTCATTTGATAGCGGAGAAGTAGGCTTCTACTGCCCATCGTCTTCCATACTGATGCATTTGGCAACAACCGCTATAGCCCATCTTATTGAATTCCAGAACAGCGTTCGATCTCGGTGATGGCTCTTCAACCACAATAGCATTTTCTCTTATGCTAACCTAGAGATACGTCTGTGAAGTGTAGTATAGTCCGCGGCTATCAATCCTGTTATGTAAGTTCCAAGTCGGACGATAAATCCTTCTAGCTGTCTATATGGAATGCACGTGAAGGAATAGTGTGAACGTACTAGGATATTCATAGAAAGCTCATGATTTCTTTCATTCATCTGCTTTAGCACTCTTTGCCAGTCTCTAATGCAATCCCAATCGAGATAGAATTCGCCCCTGCATACAAGCTGAGCCTTAACCCCTTTCCAATTTCGGTTATCGACGTAGATAAATTCCTATTGTTAACTACAATGCGATATAAACTCGTGCGACACAGGAATTACCAACATCACTGGATCCGTCTTTTCCAGCACAAATATTAATAACTCCAGCGGACATCCTATAGAAGACCCCCCTATCCCCAGAGGAAAGCCAATATGGATGTACACCTCAGCGTAGAGTTCGTTGCTCTCTTTACCATCGTCAATCCCATAGGCAATATACCCCTCTTTCTGGCCTTGACCTGCGATCAGACGCCCCAGGAGCAGAAGCGCACAGCACTGGTAGCCTCCACCGCTGTGATGATCACCCTTCTAGTGACCTTCTTCTCAGGGGAGACAATCCTTAAGCTCTTCGGCATCAACTTCCATGCATTCCGCCTGGCTGGCATGGCAGTCGTAGCCTCCATAGCCTGGTCCATGCTCAAGGCCAATACCAGCCAATTGCAGCAATCTCCGGCAGAGAACCAGGAGGTCGTGGAGAAGGATTCCATAGCCATAGTTCCCCTGGCCATTCCCCTCCTGGCCGGGGCTGCCTCCATAAGCCTGGTGATCAACTTTGCCGCCGAGGTGGAAGGATTGGCTGACATGATCAAAGGTGTCGTGGTAGTGGTTCTGGTGAGCATTGCCACGGCTCTGACACTGCTAGCCGCCCCGGGGGTCCAGAGAGTACTTGGCATATCGGGCATGAAGATCCTCACCCGCATCTTCGGGCTACTTCTCCTGGCCATCGCCCTGAGCGAGAGCGCCGAGGCCTTGAAGGAACTCTTTCCAGCACTGGGCGCTTAGACCGTTTTCATCGCCTTTAATTTTTATAATGCATCTATGACCTAAACATAATTCTCGATCTAATATTCTTGGAAATAGTTTGAAATCCGGAGGTGGCGCCATCACCAAGGCGACGCGGTGATATATTCACTAATGTTTCAATATATCTATTGTACATTTATCATATTGTGATTGAAGTCTTGTCTAAGGAACTATAATAGCTATTATAATGCAGGTAAAACAACGAAAAGAAGGATATACGGTAAAGCCACAATGGTTTAAGAAGGGGCTATTAATAGATTGGCATATAAATTGGCAATTGAGTGCTCCTATGAACTAACTTCCCTTTTTTATATCGTTGGAACTAAATAACATAAATAATATGTATTATTATGGATTCCTTTACTACTTGAGTATTGCGAGGGTTAAATGGTAAGAGATGGAAGTCCAGGTTGTCCCAGATATAAGGTTTGATTGACTGGGTGCCTTTTCGTTTAATCCTGGAAGAAATGTATAGTATAATAATAAGACGGAGAGAGGTGGAAGGCCTAACTGTGATGTTAGTTTAACTTAGACTCGGTAATACTCCAATTTAATTTACCCATATGAAACAGCAAGGAGCCATTTTTTTTATCTAAGTCTGATATTGGGCTTGCTTGTAGCTCGGAATCTAGAGAAAGATATTTTGAAACCTGCCAGGGACGGCGGACAGGCATCGATAGCGCCGCGTAGTGGGGATACTTTATAAAGGCGGAGGTCCTAAAAGAGGGCTCTCGGCAGAGTACCAAAGCATTTCGCAAGGCTCTAAGGCAGGATGATAAATGGCAACAGTTGAGGAGCAGATAAAAGAGCTCGAAGACGAGATATTCAACACCCAGAAGAACAAGGCTACAGAACACCACATAGGAAAGCTCAAAGCGAAGATAGCCAAGTTGAAAGCCCAGCTGGAGCTGCAAAAGATAAAGGGCGGCGGACAGGGAAGAAGGTACTACATCAAGAAGTCGGGAGACGCCACCGTCGCCCTGGTCGGTTTCCCCTCGGTGGGCAAGTCAAGCCTCTTGAACTACCTCACCGACGCCAATTCTGAGGTGGCCGCGTACCACTTCACAACCCTGGAGGTAATCCCGGGGGTCATGGAGTACAAGGGAGCCAAGATTCAGATCCTGGATATGCCTGGCATCATCAAGGGAGCAGCAAAAGGCAAAGGTCGCGGCAGAGAGGTCATCACCGCTGCCAGGGCCGCAGATATGATCCTCCTCTTGGGTGACGTCTTCAACTACAGGCTCGACGTCCTGATCAAAGAGCTTTACGATGCCGGCATCAGACTCGATAAGCAGCCTCCCAACCTGTCCATTACCCAGGAGACCAAGGGCGGCATAATAATTCGCAGCACCGTGCAACTCACCAAGATGACGGAGAAGGAGATTGCCGAGATCATCAGGGTCTACGGAATAGTCAACGCCAGCGTCACGGTCAGGGAGAACATAGATCATGACGACCTGGTGGACTTCCTGGCAGGAAACAGGGTCTACATACCAAGCGTGGTGGCCATAAATAAGTTCGATCTGCAGTACACCGGGGTCGAGGAGAAGATCAGAGAAACCCTGGGCGGCAGGGATTTTATTAAGACCTCCGTGACCACCAAACAGGGCTTGGAGGATCTCAAAGAGACCATCCACAGCACTCTTGGCTTCATCAGGGTTTATCTCAAGCCCAAGAGAGAGAAGGCGGATATGAATGAGCCCCTAGTTCTCCTGGACGGCTCCACCATCAAGGAGGTCTGCGAGCACCTGCACAGGGATTTCGTGGAGCTCTTTAGGTACGCCCTGGTATGGGGCAAGAGCGCTAAGTTCCCAGGTCAATCGGTGGGCCTGGCTCACCCCCTCGCGGATGAGGATATAGTATCCATCATCACCAAAAAGAGATAGCAGATCTCTGGCTGGGGTGAAAGATCACTTTTTTGGCCGTCCAAAGAGGCATAAAATGGTCATTAGGCATTGATAACCTGACCGTCCAGCCGATGACCTCAGCAGATAAGATAGCAAAAGTATCTGGCTCGAATGCAGATCGAAGTGGGAGGAGTCCCTCCCGACCCAGGACGCGATTCCCACTCGCCTATCCGCTGGGGAATGCATTGAGTTAGGAGTTTAAAGCCGTATTTTTCATATAGAGATTATGTAGATCTGATGTAGGTCTTAAGTAGGGCCTGATTACTGTCATCTATAGAAAAGATTTTCTCAAGCTAAGCGCATTATTAATTAAGAAGATCCTGGCGATCGTCTTGTCTATGCCTCTTTCTGTTAGCCTCCCTGGCCTTATCTGCTCCCAGCCTGACCTATACCCTTGGGGGATCTGCCAATGGCAGGGAGGCCTCTCCATCGACTCCGATGGAAGCTTTCACGGTTCCCAAACGCCGCGTGGCTCTCGGCGGAGCCTAATGAGGCAAAGAAGAAGAAAAGGTACACCTGAATTAAAATGACTCTCCAGGGATCCATACCCATGGGTCTGGAACCCACAGATCTAAAGAGAAGGTAAAGTACGCATCATCCATGCTTGCGGCTTTCATAGATATCCAGGCAGTCAAATCCCCTCTCAAGGTGAACCTATCGCGAACTCCTCTCAAGTACGGCGACCAGTGGTTCGCCAGCGCCTCGCGGGAGAGCGAGACTCATGATGCCCTCCTTCGCGATAGGTACCTTTACGCCAGGGCGCTGAACCTGAGCGCTAATCTCCTTATGAAGAGCCTCCAAGTCAAGCATAAATGCCCACCTCAAGTCGAAATCCAGCTCTTCAGGCGCGGCTCAATTCGAAGCCCGGTGGAAGCATCAAAATGTATCCAGCCTCTTCTCCGGCAACTTCAGCATATCCAGCAATCTAAGTGATACGCTCTCCAAGAAGCACGCGACAGGGTACAAAGGCTGGTTAGAATGCTGCTTTGACCTGGACAGGGACCCGGGGGTCGACCCTGATGACTTGATTGATGAAGATGATGAAAATGCAACTATAGAGCATGATTCAGTGGATAACGTGGCTGTCGATGATACCGAGGAGGACGAGGGCGAGGATTCAGAGGGGCATGATGGCCAGAGAGGAGCAGAGGCCACATACCCTATAGGAGCCGGTGTAAATAGCTACGCCGCTATGTTAAGAATCGTAACGGGAGGGCGTGGAGAATGCCCTCCCTGTTAGGAGGTCTGACGGTCGGATCCCACTCTCCTGTCCCGCCAAGATATTCTAGCCCCTGATAATTTAAATGCCTATTTTTCACCTACGGCTCATATAAACTCTATCTGAACCTGCAACGCCTTCCTCACGATGATTGAAATCTCTATTTAGACCGGCAAAGCCTGCCTCCCGGGGTCCGACTCGCCATGGGAACGGATAAACCGCAAGCCTATTATCCAGGAAACCGGCCTCAACACAGCCATGAAGGTCGAGCGTTTCATAGAAGACGCCTTAAAGGAGATCCAAAGAGAGGTCACTGGCAGGGCCATCATCGGCCTCTCAGGTGGTGTGGACAGCTCAGTCTGCGCCATGCTGTCTCACAGGGCCCTGGGTGACAGGTTCGTCCCTGTCTACGTCGATTCGGGGCTCATGAGGCAGGGCGAGTCCGAGAGGATCCAGGAGCTCTTCAAGGACATAGGCCTGGTCAGGGTCGATGCCGAGGATAGATTTTTGAAGGCCTTAAAGGGAGTAACCGATCCTGAAGAGAAGAGGAAGATCGTAGGCGCGACCTTCATCCGGGTGTTTGAGGACGAGGCCAGAAAGATCGGAGCCGACACCCTCATCCAGGGGACAATCTACCCAGACAGGATTGAGTCTGATGGCGGCATAAAATCCCACCACAACGTGGGAGGACTTCCCACCCAGATGGAGTTTACGAAGATCGTGGAGCCCATAAGGGACCTCTATAAAGATGAGGTAAGAGAGGTGGCAAGAGCCTTAAGTCTGCCCATGGAGATCTCGGAGAGGATGCCTTATCCCGGTCCTGGGCTCTCGGTGAGGATCGTTGGAGAGGTCACCAAAGAAAAGCTGGCTATCGTCAGAAAGGCCAATGCCTTAGTCGAGGAGGAGATTAATAAGTTCACCCCCTGGCAGGCCTTTGCCGCGCTGCTGGGCATGGCCACCGGCGTCAAGGGGGATAACAGGTGCTATGGCTGGGTGGTGGCCGTAAGGTCTGTGACCTCCAGGGATGCCATGACCGCAGATGTCCAGGAGCTGCCCTGGGAGGTCCTGCGCGGGATATCGAGCAGGATCACGGGGGAGATCCCAGAGGTGGCCAGGGTTGTTTATGATCTGACCCCCAAGCCTCCGGGGACCATCGAGTTTGAGTGAATTTGATCGAGTCTGAGCGATCTAAAGTAGCTTGCGTGGAAGTTTCAGCTAAATGATCAGCTCATATCCAGGACGAAGTCGAAGGTAGCCCGGTTGATACCACCTATACTGTTCAAGGATACCAGAAGCTCCGAGTTGAAAAAGGGGTCTCTCTGGTTGCCCTCCTCTCCGGGGAAGCTGAGCTGGGGTGGTCAGCACCGGGCCTCCGGGAGAATGTACTTTGACGTGGATGTGCCTGGCGCGGCCCGGATAGATACCAGGGATTACCGTCTCTAACTGGTATCTTCCCTGGACTTCCGT